>NZ_JBQEQF010000003.1:0-97328 GCF_052046035.1 Paenarthrobacter sp. 22069
AGGCCGTAGCCCTTGACGGTGTGGGCGAGGATGACGGTGGGTTTGCCCTTGAATTCGGTGGCTGCCTTGTAGGCGGCGTAGACCTTGCGGTAGTCGTGGCCGCCGCGCTTGAGGTTCCAGATCTGGTCGTCGGTGAGGTCCGCGACGAGGTCCTTGGTCTGCGGGGTCTTGCCGAAGAAGTGTTCACGGACGAACCCGCCGGACTCGGCCTTGTAGGTCTGGTAGTCCCCGTCCACGGTCTCGTTCATGATCTTCACCAGGGACCCGTCGGTGTCGCGGGCGAGCAGGTCATCCCACTCCCGGCCCCAGACGACCTTGATCACGTTCCAGCCCGCGCCGCGGAAGAACGCCTCGAGTTCCTGCATGATCTTGCCATTGCCGCGCACCGGCCCGTCCAGGCGCTGGAGGTTGCAGTTGATCACGAAGTTCAGGTTGTCCAGGTTCTCGTTCGCGGCCAGCTGCAGCAGGCCGCGGGACTCGGGCTCGTCCATTTCGCCGTCGCCCAGGAACGCCCAGACCTGCTGGTCCGAGGTGTCTTTCAGGCCCCGGTTGTGCAGGTAGCGGTTGTTCTGCGCCTGGTAGATCGCGTTCATCGGCCCGATGCCCATGGACACCGTGGGGAATTCCCAGAACTGCGGCATCAGCCGCGGATGCGGGTAGGAGGACAGGGCGTGGCCCTGCCGGGACTTCTCCTGCCGGAACCCGTCCAGGTCCTCCTCGGACAGCCGGCCTTCCATGAACGCCCGGGCGTACATGCCGGGGGAGGCGTGGCCCTGGAAGAAGACCTGGTCCCCGCCGCCGGGGTGGTCCTTGCCGCGGAAGAAATGGTTGAACCCGACCTCGTACAGCGTCGCGGCACCGGCGTAGGTGGAGATATGCCCGCCGACCCCGATATCGGGCCGCTGCGCCCGGTGCACCATGACCGCGGCGTTCCACCGCATGTACGCCCGGTACCGGCGCTCGTACTCCTCGTTGCCCGGGAATTCCGCTTCCTGGTCCACCGGGATCGTGTTCACGTAATCAGTGGTGGTCACCATCGGCACACCCACGCTCTGCGCGCCGGCACGCTGCAGCAGGCTCCGCATGATGTATTGGGCACGCTCGGTGCCCTGTTCCCTGATCAACGCATCCAGGGACTCAACCCACTCGGCAGTCTCTTCCGGATCACGATCAGGCAGCTGGTTAGTCAACCCGCTGAGGATATGGGAGGTATCTTCTCCTGCAGCCACGGGAGCCTCATTTCATCGTCGAATGGCTCATGTTTTCGTATTGTGAGAAAACATTTTTGCTATTCGAGATTACGAAGGTATGGACGTACGATGCAATTATGACTGGCCAAGCAAGGAGAACGCCGTGAGTACCTCTGATCAGATCCGAAGAGTCGCCGTTGTCACCGGGGCCGGGTCCGGCATCGGCCGGGAGGTGGCCCGGCAGATGCTGGCCGACGGCTACCGTGTGGCCCTTGCCGGCCGGCGCGAGGCGCAGCTGAAGGAAACGGCGGACGGCAGCACGGACGCCCTGGTGGTGCCCTGCGACGTCACCCGGCCCGACGACGTCGAGCGGCTTTTTGAGGCAGTCCGCCACCAGTGGGGGCGGGTGGACGTCCTGTTCAACAATGCCGGGGTGTTTGGTCCGGCGGCAGGCGTGGACGAAATCAGCCTGGCGGACTGGAACGCCACCGTGGCCGTCAACCTCACGGGGTCCATGCTGTGTGCAGCGGCCGCTGTCCGGGCCATGAAGGCGCAGCATCCCCAGGGCGGCCGGATCATCAACAACGGCTCAATCTCGGCCCATTCCCCCCGGCCGAGGACGGTGGCCTACACCGTCACCAAGCACGCGATGACCGGCCTGACCAAGAGCATCGAGCTGGATGGCCGAGCCTTTGGCATCACCTGCGGGCAGATTGATATCGGCAACACGGCTACGGAGATCATGGACACCATCGGAGTAGGGTCGGGGGCGCTGCAGGCGGACGGCACCCGCAAGGTGGAACCGATGTTCCCGGTGGCGGACGCGGCGCGCGCCGTGCTGATGATGGCCAACATGCCGCCGACGGCCAGTGTGGGATCAGTGGTGGTCACCGCGGCCGGGATGCCCTTCATCGGCCGCGGCTAGGCGCCCCGGGGGTGGCGGCGGCACGTTCCGGCGGCAAGCTAAAGCGGCAGCAGGGCCGACAGGTCCGCCCGTAGCCCGGATGCGGCCACCTTGCCGGCGCCGACGGCGTCCGCCCAGTCCATCTGGCCTGTGACCATCGCAAGCCAGGTGGCGGCGTCGCATTCAATGACGTTGGGCGGGGTGCCGCGCGTGTGCCGCGGCCCCTCGACGCACTGGGTTACGCCAAACGGCGGCACCCGGACCTCCACGGAGTTTCCGGGCGCGCGCGCCGTCAACTCCTCCAGTGAATACCTGACGGCCGTGGCCAGGATGGTCCGCGGCAACGCAGTGCCCGAAGGCGCCTGGCCGGCTTCCAACCAGGCCTTCAGCGCTGCCTTGCCTTCCTCGGCATCTATACGACGGCGGGCTACGGCCATTCTTTCAGTCTTCCTTTCGGCAGTGGTTGGGTCAGTCCAGGAGCGCGGAAACCGCCGGGCCGAGCCGGATCCTGCCGACCGGCCGGCCGCCGCCGAGGACGGGCTCCACCACGCGCTCGAGGACGCCGGCAACCCCGGGAATGTCCACGGCCCCTGCCGCGGCGAGGAGAGTCAGGGCCACCAGCGAGGTGGCGCGGACATTTCCGTCAAGGATCTTGACGACAACCGAAACGCCCTGTGGCGTGGCCATGGCCAGGACCCCCTCGGCGCCGATCTTGGCAATGATCTCCAGCTCGTCCATGACCAGGGTGTTGGCTTCACCGCGGCCCTGAACGGCCCACGGGTAGTCGAGCATCGAGGTGGCGATGGTGGCGGCCCTGGCGCTGAAGCTCTGGTCCCCGGGCGCCTTGGCCAGCTGGGAATAGGCGCGGGCCAGGCCTTTAAGGGAAACAGCCGCCACCGGGGCACCGCATCCGTCGATCCCAAGATGCGCGATCTTCTCGCCGGTATATTCCTCGACCACGGTGCGGACCTGCTGCTGCAGCGGATGGTTCGGCTCCAGGTAGCTGTGCGTATCCCACCCGTTCTCCATGCAGGCCCAAAGGAACGCGGCGTGCTTGCCGGAACAGTTGTAGGCCAGCCGTGACTTCCCCTTCTCCGAGCGCACCAGCCAGTTCCGCGCCGTTTCGTCCTGTGGCCAGGCTTCAGGGCACTGCAGCTGGTCCTCCCGGACCCCGGCGGCCTTGAGCATCCCGGACACGACGTCCATGTGGTCCAGGGAACCGGTGTGGCTTCCGCAGGCAACGGCAACCTGGGCGCCGCGCAGGGGAACCCCTGACTGCATGGACGCCAGGGCCTGGAACGGCTTCAGCGTGGACCGGGCATAGATGGGGGTGTTGATGTCACCCAGTTCGGTGACCACCGATCCGTCGGCGGACAGGAGGACGGCGGACCCCACATGCCGTGACTCCACGAAGCCACTGCGCTCGATCACGGCCAGTTCGACGGCGGAGTCCACGGTGAAGGTGGCATGCGGATTATGCGGCATGATGCCAGTCTATGGTCCGGAACAGTGACACTTACTGAACCGTGACCATCACCGACTGCCAGCCTGAGGCGCCGTCGGGGACCGGATCGGCGCGCTTGTCCGTCTGGACCTCGCCGGTCCCGTCGGTGGCCCGGACCTTGATGTAGTGCGGCCCGGGCGTGGCGTCCCATTCGTAGGACCACTGGCGCCAGGTGACTGTGGAGGCTTCGGTGGAAAGGGTGGCTTCGGCCCAGTCGCCATTGTCGATCTGGATTTCCACCTTGGTGATACCTCGGGTCTGGGCCCATGCGGTACCGCCCACGGCCACTTTCCCTGCCGGCACCTTCGCGAAGGATTTGGGGACATCCACCCTGGCCATGGTCTTGATCGGGCCGCGCTCCGACCAGCCGCGGTTGGTCCAGTAAGCCTTGTTGTCCGCGAAGCGGGTCACTTCCAGGTCCACCACCCATTTGGTGGCCGAGACGAACCCGTACAGCCCGGGAACCACCATCCGGACCGGATAACCGTGCTCGAGCGGGAGCGGCTCGCCATTCATGCCGATGGCCATCATGGCGTCCCGGTCGTCCTGGAGGACCTCCAGCGGAGTGGAGGCACTGAAGCCGTCGATGGAGGTGGAGAGCACCATGTCCGCCCCATCCCTGGGTTTGGCCCGGGCCAGGATCTCGCGGATGGGAAGGCCCAGCCACTTGGCATTGCCCGCAAGGTTGCCGCCGACGGGGTTGGAGACACAGGTGAGGGTGACGTGCGATTCGATAAGGCCGCCGTTCAACAGGTCCTGGAACGTGAGCCGAACTTCCTGCTCCACCAGCCCGTGGACACGCAATTCCCAGTCATCGACGTTGATCTCCGGAACGCTCAGGGCGGTGTCGATCCGGTAGAACTCATTATTGGGCGTAAGCCACGGGGTGACGCCGGGCACGGGTGCCTGGACTCCGGCCGGCACCGGGGCTGCGGCCTTGGCAGGTGACGGCAGGCGCAGTGCCTCCCGTGCCTTGGCCACATTGCTTCGTGCGGCGCCCAGCAGCCGGCCGCCGGTGGCCGCCACCCCGGCGGCCACTGCAGTGATTCCCGCAGCAGCGAAGAAGCGGCGGCGGCTGGTGCCGTCGCTGCCCACCAGATCGTCGCCGTCGGCCGCTGTGTCCGCGGGAGCTTCCGGCCATGCCTTCAACCCCCACAACGGCACCATGAGGCGGCGCAGGACCACCAGGCCGGCGATGGTTCCCACGATCGAAGGGATGGCGTCGGCAGGTCCTACTCCGGCACGGGTCACGACGCAGGCCACGATCACCGCGCCCATGAACAGCACCCCCAGGACGCCGAGGGCCCATTTCCGGTAGGCCACGATGCCCAGCACGCAGGCGAGAACCGCGATGGTCAGGCCCATGCCCACAAACAGGGCAGCCTTGTCATTGGTGCCGAAGGTGGCAATGGCAAAGTCCTTCAGCGAGGGCGGTGTGAAGTCAATAAAGGTGGACCCCAAAGCGAATAGGGGAGTCGCCCTGGTGGTGAAGAATGCCCCAATCAGCTCCGCAACGGCGAGCACGACGGCGGCCGCCACCACGCCTGCCAATGCGGCCATGGGAGCGGGGCCTGCAAACCTGTTCCGAAGCTTCGTCATGTATAGGGTTCGGAGCCGCGGGCCGCAGGGATTGACCAGGCGGCCGGGGAAGGACACAGCTTAGGAGCGGGAAGGGTGCACAAAGTACCCTTGGACACTGTGAAGGTACTCGTCATTGGCCCCGGAGGCCGCGAACACGCCATTGTCCGCTCCCTGCTTGCCGACCCCAACGTGTCCGAGGTCCACGCGGCGCCGGGCAATGCCGGCATCAGCAAGCTGGTCCCCACCTACAACATCAACGGCAACGATCCCGAAGCGGTAGCGGATCTGGCCACCCGGCTCGCCGTGGACCTCGTGGTGGTGGGCCCCGAAGCTCCGCTGGCCGCAGGCGTCTCGGATGCCGTGCGTGCTGCCGGGATTCCCGTGTTTGGGCCCAGCAAGGCCGCTGCGCAGCTTGAAGCGTCAAAGGCGTTCGCCAAGGAGGTCATGGCAGAAGCCGGCGTCCCCACCGCAATGGCTATGGTCGCCGCCAACGCCGAGGAAGCGGCTTCCGCACTGGACACCTTTGGAGCGCCCTACGTCGTCAAGGATGACGGGCTCGCGGCGGGCAAGGGAGTGGTGGTCACCAGGGACCGCGACGAAGCCCTGGCACACGCCCAGTCCTGCTTCGACGCCGGCGGCTCCGTGGTCATCGAAGAGTTCCTTGACGGTCCGGAAGTTTCGCTGTTCGTCCTCTGCGACGGGCAGAACACCGTGGCACTCTCGCCCGCCCAGGATTTCAAGCGCATCTTCGACAATGACGAAGGTCCGAACACCGGCGGCATGGGCGCCTACACCCCGCTGGAATGGGCCCCCGAAGGCCTGGTCCAGGAAGTCCTCGACCGGGTGGCCCAGCCCACGGTCAACGAAATGGCCCGGCGCGGCACCCCGTTCGTCGGCGTCCTGTTCGTCGGCCTGGCCCTGACTTCGCGCGGCACCCGGGTCATCGAATTCAACGTCCGCTTCGGTGATCCCGAAACCCAGGCTGTCCTCGCCCGGCTCAAGACGCCCCTCGGTGCGCTCCTGCTGGCAGCTGCCAAGGGCGAACTGGACAAGGCGGAAGAGCTGCGGTGGGCCAAGGAAACTGCCCTCGCCGTCGTCATTGCTGCCGAAAACTACCCGGACAAGCCCCGGACGGGTGACCGGATCCGCGGTCTCAAGAAGGTCGAAGCCCTGGAAGGCGTGCACGTCATCCACGCCGGAACCGCGCTGGATGACGAAGGCAAGGTGGTGTCCGCCGGCGGCCGCGTCCTCGCCGTCGTCGCCCTGGGCAGTGACTTGGTGGAAGCGCGCGAAAGGGCATACGACGGCGTCGAACTGGTGCAGCTGGAAGGCTCCCAATTCCGCACGGACATTGGCCGTAAGGCCACCCGCGGGGAGATCAAAGTCCCCTATGGCGCCACCGGTTCCCTGCCCATCGTGAGAGCAAAGGCCTGACATGAGTGAAACAGCAGGAAACCGCGGCTTCGCTGCCACCACCCTGGACCTGCCGGGTTGGACGCACGTCTATTCCGGAAAGGTCCGCGACCTCTACGAGCCGGCCGACGCATCCATCCGGCAGCGCCTGGGCCAGGACTGCGTGCTGGTCGTGGCCAGCGACCGGATCAGCGCCTACGACCATGTGCTGTCCAGCGAAATCCCGGACAAGGGACGTATCCTCACCCAGCTGAGCCTCTGGTGGTTCGACCAGCTGGGCGTCGAACACCATGTGCTGGGGTCCACCGTGGAGGACGGCGTGCCCGCGGAGGTTGAGGGCCGGGCCATGATCTGCAAGAAGCTGGACATGTTCCCGGTGGAATGTATCGCCCGCGGCTACCTCACCGGTTCCGGACTGCAGGAATACAAGGCCTCCGGCACCGTCTGCAACATCCCCCTGCCCGAGGGCCTGGTGGACGGGTCACGGCTGGAGCACGCCCTCTTCACGCCGTCGGCCAAAGCCCTGGTGGGTGAGCATGATGAAAACATTACCTATGACGCCGTTGTTGCGCTGGTGGGTGACGACATCGCCGCCCGCCTCAGCGAGCTGACGTTGAAGATCTACACGACGGCGGAAAAGATCGCCCGGGAGCGCGGCATCATCCTGGCGGACACCAAAGTCGAGTTCGGCTACGACGCGGTCTCCGGCTCCATCACGCTGGGCGACGAGGTGCTGACCCCGGATTCCTCGCGCTTCTGGGACGCCGCAACCTACAAGCCCGGACAGGCCCAGCCGTCCTACGACAAGCAGTACGTCCGGGACTGGCTGACCTCGGCAGAGTCCGGCTGGGACAAGGCCTCAGACACTCCGCCACCGGCACTGCCCGCGGAGGTCGTGGAGCGCACCCGCAGCCGTTACGTCGAGGCCTACGAGAAGATCACGGGAAAAGCGTTTTCCTGACACACGGCTAAGCCAGGGGGACCCGCTGTTGCGCGTCCCCCTGGCTCTGTCAGCTGGCTTTCGCAGCAGCCTCAGCACGTTTTTGGGCCAGTTTGATTTCAAGAATCGCGTCCAGGGCCTGCTGGACCCGGTCCTGTGCCCCTGCCGCGGCGAACGCCTTCTGCGCTTCCTCGAGGTGGCCCAGGGCTTCGTCGTTGTCGCCCGCCGCTTTCAGGGACTTACCCAGGAGCAGTGAAACCTCCCCGGCCGTGTGCTTTGCAAGGTGCTCCCGTTCAGCGTGGATTTCGCGGAGCTTCTCGACGGCGGCCACGATGTCCCCGGTCAGGTACAGCCAGCGGGCCCGAATGAACGCGACCTCCAGCTGGTCCGACTTGTTTCCACCGACAATGGACAGCGCCAGTTCAGCGCGCTCGATTGACGACAGGGTTTCCGGCTCGACAATCCCGGAGGAAAGACGCACCGCCGCGGAGGCCTTGTTGAACCGGGCCCAGAGTTCGATGTCGTTGGCGGGGGAGAGGAGCCGCGCGGCCCGTTCGTGGTGTTTGACGCCCTCGGTATAGTCGTGGCGCATGAACGCGACGTTTCCCACCACCCAGGCCACTTCGCCGGCGAGCTGGGTCATGGAGAGCTCGTCCACGTGGTCAATCATTGCCTGGCAGTATTTCCAGGCTTCGTCCAGCCGGCCGCTTTCGGCGAGTGCACCGATCAGTGCCCGGTAGGCGCCGATGATCAGGGTGGAGCCCTTCGGCAGTTGCGAGCACAGTTTCACTGCCTCGCTGGCATGTTCCACAGCGGCACTGAGCTGCCCTTGTCCCTGGCAGACCCCTGCCAGCATCTGCCGGGCGCGGACCGCCAGGCCCGCGGATTCCGTGGCCATGGGGTGCTCCAGCAGGTGTTCCATGATCCGCTGGCATTCCTGCCAGTTCCCCTGTTTGATGAGGCATTCCGCCTGCATATACATCATGTTCCACCAGGCGCTGGTGTTGCGGCCCTCAAGGGCGATTTTCGCTGCGGTTGCAGCGTGGCTTGCGGCCAGTTCGTAATCCCTAAGGTCCCATGCCTGACGTGCATAAAGCCCGGCGAGCACGTATTCCGCGTCGCTGACGGAGATGGGTTGGCTCCAGGCCTCCAGGGCCTTCGGCGCCAGCTCCAACCTGCGGGCCAGTTCCTCGATCACTTCCGCCGTCGGTTCACGCCGGCCGGTTTCGAGCAGGGAAATGTAGCTTGGTGAATACAGGTCCTTGCCCAGTTCGGCCTGCGTCAGTCCACGCTCAAGGCGTTCCGCTCGGAGCTTTTCTCCGAATCCATTGCCCACGGCGCTTCCTCCTTCCGGACAGCTGGGCCGCCAAATGCTTGACAGCCCCTGTGGAAAATATTTTACAATGTGTGTCAACAAGGACAGTGCTGGCTTTGTAACGAATCCGACTCGTATTGAGGAACCTTTCTATGTTGAAGAAGATCGCAACTGCGGCCGTCATGGCCGGCGCGCTGGCCTTTTCCGCTGCGGCTCCTGCCGTGCTGTCTGCCGGTTCCCTCGCGGACCACAGCGGTACCTCGGTAGCCGTGGGCAACTGGCCGGACCCGATGTCCAAGCCGGTCAAGGGCAAGAAGAGCGCCGACACGACGGACACCACGTACACCACCTACGTGGGCAACTGGCCGGACCCGATGTAAACAGCTTCCTCATCAACAGGAGGCGATGAAACAGCCCCGGAGCAACAGCTCCGGGGCTGTTTCTGTTAAGTGACAGGCGGCTGCTGTGACCGTACTGAGACCAAAAAAGAGGGCCTCCGTATGGAGACCCTCTTTCACTGTTGGTCGGGATGACAGGATTTGAACCTGCGACCTCTTCGTCCCGAACGAAGCGCGCTACCAAGCTGCGCTACATCCCGATCCGCTGCAAAAGCAACTTTACAAGGATAGCCGATTCCCGCCCCCGATGCGAAATCCTGGCCAGCGGCGCCCTGCGCGGGCTCAGACCAGGGAATCCTTCCACGCCCCGTGCAGGTCGGCGAAGCGTCCGCCGCCGCCGATCAGCTCCTCCGGCGTGCCGTCCTCCACGATCCGTCCGTCATGGACCACCAGGACACGGTCCGCGGTTTCAACCGTGGACAACCGGTGCGCGATGATCAGGGCCGTCCTGCGGGCAGCCTCCGTCCCGGCGAGCAGCCGTGCCAGGCCGGCCTGCACCAGGCGTTCGGACGGGATGTCGAGGGATGAGGTGGCCTCGTCCAGGATCAGCACTGCCGGCCGGGCCAGGAACGCGCGGGCAAAGCTGATCAGCTGCCGCTGGCCGGAGGAGACGCGCCCGCCACGCTTGTTGACGTCGGTGTCATATCCCTCGGGCAACTCAAGGATGAACTCGTGTGCGCCCACCGATTTCGCCGCCTCTTCAATTTCGGCGCGGGATGCTTCCGGCCGCCCCAGGGCGATGTTGTCCGCCACCGAGCCACTGAACAGGAAAGCCTCCTGGGTGACCATCACAATGTTCCGGCGGAGATCGGTGGTGGCCAGGTCGCGAAGGTCCACGCCGTCCAGGGTGAGTGAGCCGGAGGTGACATCGTAGAACCGGGCGATCAGCTTGGCCAGGGTGGACTTTCCTGCTCCCGTCTGGCCCACGAGGGCCACAGTCTGCCCTGCAGGGATATGCAGGTCCAGGAGGGGAACCACGAGTGGTCCATCGTCGCCGTAGCGGAATTCGACGGCGTTGAAGTCGATGCGGCCCGTGGCGTTGGGAAGGGGTACCGCAGTCTTCGGCGGCCGGACCGTCGGCACCTCCTGGAGAAGGCCCGAGACTTTCTCCAGGGCTGCCTGGGCACTCTGGAATGAGTTGTAGAACATGGCCATCTGGTCGACGGGCTGGAAGAACCGCTTTGTGGAGAGGATGAGGGCCAGGAGCACGCCCACGGCCAGGCCGCCGCCCAGTACCCGGAATCCACCCACCAGCAGCACCACGGCCACGCAGACGTTGCCGATCAGGACCAGTCCGGGCTGGAAGATGCCGTTGAGGTTGATGGAGCGGACGGTGACCAGCCGGTAGTCCTCTGCGAGCTGTCCGTAGCGCTCCGAGTTCTCTTTCTCCTTGCGGAAGGCCTTGACGGCGCGGATGCCGGTCATGGTTTCCACGAAGTGGACGATCAACCGGGCGGAGACCACGCGGGACTCGCGGAAGGCGATCTGTGAATGCTTCTGGTACCAGCGGGACAGGAAGAACATGGGCACGCCGGCGGCCAGCACCAGCAGGCCGCTCCGCCAGTCCAGGGCAAAGATGGTGGCGGCCGTGAAGGCCATGAACAAGATTCCGGACGCGAGGGAGCTGACGCCCGAATCGAGCAGTTCGCGCAGCGCCTCCAGGTCCGACGTCTGCCGGGCGATGATCCGGCCGGAAGTGTACTTCTCGTGGAATTCCAGGCTCAACCGCTGCGTGTGGCGGAAAACGCGGACCCGCAGGTCCAGGAGCATGGCCTGGCTGAGCCGTGCCGTGGAGGTGACGTACAGGGCGGTGAGTCCCGCCGTCGCAATGGCTGCCAGGAGGTAGGCGACGCCGGTGAACACCAGCGGGGCGTTGTCCCCGGACCGGAGGGCCGGGAGGGCGTGGTCGATGCCAAAGGCAATCAGCGCCGGCCCCGCCACCCGGGCAGCCTGGGAGAGGACCACCATGGCGATGGTCAGCCAGAACCGTAACCGCACCGGACGGATCAGCGACCCCAGCAAGGCGATCGACCGGCGCCGTACTGCCCTGCTGTCGCTCTTGCTGAGGTGCGCGTTGTCTTCGTTGGCGGTGCCGAATGTTGCGGTGCTCATCGGGTCACTTCCTCTGCCTGGTCCTCGAGGGCAGACAATTCGGAGTCCAGGTCCCGCGGCTCCCGGTCCAGGCTGGCTATGACGTACCGGTAGTGGTGGTTCGAGGCCAACAGTTCGGTGTGTGTCCCCACGGCGGTGATGCGGCCGTCCTCCAGCAGCGCCACCCGGTCGGCGAGGGCCACGGTGGAGGGGCGGTGCGCCACGATCAGGGTGGTCGTGTCCTTCAGCACCTCACGGAGCCGGACCTCCACCAGTTCCTCGGTGTGGACATCGAGGGCGGACAAGGGATCGTCCAGGACAAGGACGCGGGGCCGGGCAGCGATGGCACGGGCCAGGGCTATGCGCTGGCGCTGGCCGCCGGACAGGCTCAGGCCCTCCTCGCCGATCAGCGTGTCAACGCCCTCCGGGAGGGAATACGCAAAGTGCGCCTGAGCCACATCCAGGGCTTCATCCAATACTTCGTCGCTCCGGCTGGGCGCTCCGAGGAGGACATTGTCCCGCACCGAGTTGGAAAAGAGCGTGGTGTCCTCGAAAGCCACCCCGACGATCCGGCGGAGTTCGTCAACGTCGAAGTCCCGGATGTCCACACCGTCGATGGTGATGGCGCCGCCGGTCACGTCGTACAGCCGCGGCACCAGCTGGATCAGGGCGCTCTTGCCGCTGCCGGTGATGCCCACCAGGGCCATGGTTTCGCCGGGGCGGACGTCCAGGTTTATGTCCTTGAGGATGGGCCTGTCCGGTGCGTCCTCGAAAGCGAACGTTGCATCACTGAACCGGAGCGCCCCGGCCAGTTCGTCCGGTCGGCGGGGCTGGGCAGGGCTGGTGATGGAGTTCGGGGTGTCCATCACTTCGTAGTGGCGGTCGACGGCGGACTTGGCCGTGAGCGCCATGGCCAGCAGCATGCCGGAGAACTCAACGGGGGAGGCGATGACGGCGGCCGTGGCAAAGAATGCCACCAGCGCCCCGATGCTCAGCTGGCCGCTGGCGCAGAGCATGACGCCGACCACCAGCCCGGCGCCCAGGGCGAGTTCGGGGAGAAGCGTGACCACCAGGGTAAACGTTGCCTGGTGCCGCGCCTTCGCGATCTCCGTCTGGCGCAGTTCCTCCGCCTGTTCATTGAAGTTCTCCAGGGCTTCCCGGCTGCGGCCGAAGGCCTTGAGGACACGGATGCCGTGGACGGATTCCTCCACGGTGGTGGCAAGGTCGCCGGCCTGGTCCTGGCTGCGCCGCGCTACTTTGCTGAACCGGGTGCGGAACCGGAAGCTGTTGATAGTAATGGGGACGGCCGCAGCCAGGAAGATCAGGGCCAGCTGCCAGCTCATGGAAAACATGGCCACGATGCCAATAATCACGGTGAGGGTGGTGACCACCAGCATGATGGCGCCGAAGGCCATCCAGCGGCGCAGGAAGTTCAGGTCCGTCATGGCGCGCGACAGCAACTGGCCCGAACCCCACCGGTCGTGGAACGAAACGGTCAGGTCCTGCAGGTGGTCGTAGAGGGACACCCGCATCCGGGTTTCCACCGACGTGGCCGGGTTGATGACGAACTGCCGGCGCAGGGCCACGAGTCCAGCTTCCGCGACGCCCAGCACCAGGATGACGCCCGCGGACGTCCACACCGCTTCCGGTGCTCCGCCGGGCTGAAGCGCGGTGTTGACCAGGATCCGGAGCACCTGCGGGATGGTCAGCGCCACGATGCTGGCCAGGAGCGCGCAGAGAAGCCCGAGCAAAAGGCGGGGCATGATCGGCCGGACATGGGGGTAGAGACGGCTGATGGATCGAAAGAATGGAGTCTGCTTGGCCATGCCCGCTTCTCAAGCTCTAAAACGAATGTAGTTTCCTGTAGCAACTACCCTATGCCAAGGGCGTGAGACGATTCACAGCTATCGTGACACCCCGGCGACTGCTTGCCCAGTTATTGCGGACCGTAATGCTTCCGGTTCAGCTGGGGGAAGTGAGGGTCAGCAGCACAGCCTCCGGCTTGCAGGCGATCCTGACTGGTGCGAAGCGCGAGGTGCCGATGCCGCCGGAGACGTTCACCGGCGTCGTGCTTCCGTTGCTGGACCAGTCGTGGAGGCCCTTTGCCCGCCAGGTGGGGATGTCGCAGTTGGCCACCACGGCACCATACCCCGGGATGCACAGCTGCCCGCCGTGCGTGTGGCCTGCCAGCAGGAGGTCGGCGCCGCTTTCCGTGAAGTGGTCCAGCACCCGTTGGTAGGGCGCATGGATGACCGCGACCTTGAGGTGGTCCTTGGCATCCTGGCTTACCGTTCCGCGGGGCCAGCCCGCGTACCGTTCCCGCTTCAGGTGGGGATCGTCCACCCCCGAGAAATCGAAGCGCATGCCGTTGAGAACCAGCGACTGGTGGCGGTTGGTCAGGTCCACCCATCCGCTCATGCCGAAGCCCGACCGCAGCCGCGGCCAGTCGAGGGCAACCGGCTTTGGCTTCACCTTGGATGGTCCCAGCAGATAAGACGCCGGGTTCTTGGGACTGGGCGCGAAGTAGTCGTTGGAGCCCGGGACAAAGACGCCAGGAAACTGCAGCAGTGGTTTCAATGCGTCCAGGAGCGGGTCCACTGCTTTGACATGGCTGAGGTTGTCTCCAGTATTGACCACCAGGTCCGGCCGAAGGTCGGCCAGTGACCCCAGCCAGTCAGCCTTCTTCCGCTGTCCCGGCACGAAATGGATGTCGCTCAAGTGCAGGATCCGGAACGGGGCGCGGCCGGGCGGCAGGAGGGCCAGGGTCTCTTCGCGGAGGACGAACTGGTTCTTTTCCCACAGGCCATACCCGAAAGCGGCCATTCCGGCCGCGGCTCCGGCGCCCGCGGTAACGGCAAAGCCGCGCCCGATCGATCGGGCGCGGCCTGCCAGGCTATCAATGCTCATGCGCGGTCAGCCGTTGCCCTTTCCATTCCCGTTCCCGTTGCCATTGCTGGTGGGGGCGGGAGCGGGAGCCGGGGCTTGGGTGACCTGCGGGGCCGGAGCGGGGGCCTGGGTGACCTGCGGGGCCGGAGCGGGGGCCTGCGGAGCGGTGGTGGCCGGAGTGGTGGTCCGCGTGGTTCCGTTGACCATGTTGCTCGGCGGTTCCGGGAACGGATTGGTACCGTAGCCCGGGGCGATCT
This sequence comes from Paenarthrobacter sp. 22069, assembly GCF_052046035.1. Lineage (NCBI taxonomy): Bacteria > Bacillati > Actinomycetota > Actinomycetes > Micrococcales > Micrococcaceae > Paenarthrobacter > Paenarthrobacter sp. 22069. The sequence continues at coordinate 14,480 of NZ_JBQEQF010000003.1, forward strand.
TCAACATGTAGTTGGAGAACATGGGCCCGGCGATCATGTAGCCGTCAATGCCCTGGTAAAACTTGCCGTTGATCGTGACGTTTTGCCCTGCGCGGCCCTGGTTGCCGAGTGGATCACCGAACCAGGCAGCGGTTGCCAGCCCCGTGGTGTGGCCAACAACCCAGGTGGAACCATTGAGGTTCGACGTACCGGTCTTGGCGCCGATGGGGAAGCTGGTCTTCGTGGAGATGCGCGGCTGGATCAGCGAACCTGAACCGCGGTTCAACACTTCCTGCAGCGCGTAGTTCACACCGCGGGCAACTTCCGGCTTGATGGCGTCACGGCAGCTGCTGGACTGGGCCGGGAGCTGTTTGCCGGTGGCATCGACTACCGAGGTGATGGCAATGGGCTCGCAGTACTTGCCGTCATTCGCGAACGTGGCAAAGGCACTCGCCATGGTCAGCGGCGACGTCTGGGTGGAACCCAGCAGGTTGCCCAGTGTCGACATGTCGATCTTCGGGTGAGGGTCATCTCCGGAGGGCAGGCCACTGTGCATTCCCGTTGCATCCACGATTTTCTGGATTCCACACAGATCCAGCTGGGCGGCGGACGCAAACGTCACAGTATTGATGGAGTTGTAGAGGCCTTCGAGGACTGTCAGCGGTCGGTACCACTGCGGCTCAGCATTTTGCAGGTCATCTGCGGCGCCCAAACCAGCGTTCTTCTGGGCCGTGCTGTAACCGTCCACGACCTTGCCGCAGGTGTCCTTCCACGGGTAGCCGATGGGGTAGACCCGCTGGGCGGCGTTAACCACCGTGTTCATGGTTTTGCCTTCATTCAGCCACTCGGCGAAGGTGAACGGCTTCATGGTGGAACCGGGCTGGAAACCGCCGACGCCGTTGAGGTCGTTGCCGTCCTTGTCCAGCTTGTCCACGTTAAAGTTCAACTGCGAGTCGAACCCCTGGCCCGGCAGGAACGTCGTGTTCTGGGCCATCGAGATGATTTTGCCGGTGCCTGGCTGGACGGAAACCATCGAGGCGCCCCATTTGTCCGGGTTGGCCCCCGTGGCGGCATTTGCCTGCTCCTGGGCGGTGGCCTGGGCCTTGGGGTCCAGCGTGGTGGTGATGGTCAGGCCACCGCCGTAGATCAGCCGCTGCCGGTCCTTGACGTCCGCACCGTAGGCGGGGTTGTTCTCCAGCAGGTGGAGGATGTAATCGCAGAAGTACGGGGCGGTGGCCGCATAGGAGCAGCCCTGCTTGGGCTGGGTTACCTTCGGCTCCACCGGCGTCGCCACGGCGGCCTCGTACTCCTCGGGAGTGATCTTCTTCTGGTCCTTCATCAGCCCCAGCACCAGGTCGCGGCGCTGCTTTGACTTCTCCGGGTTGGTAATGGGGTCGAAGGCCGAGGGACTGTTCACCAGGCCGGCCAGGAGTGCTGCCTGCGGCAGGGTCAGATCCTTGGCGGTGGTGCTGAAGAAGTAGCGCGAAGCGGCTTCGATGCCGTACGCGTCACGGTTGAAGAACACGATGTTCAGGTAGCCCTCAAGGATCTGGTCCTTGCTGAAATCCTTCTCCAGGGCGATGGAGAGCTTCATCTCGCGGAGCTTGTCCCCAACGCCCTTGTTGACGCCGTTGAGCTTGATCTGGTCTTCCTCACCGGCGGCGGCGAGGTTCGCGTTGAGGACGTTATTGACGTACTGCTGCGTAATGGTTGATGCGCCCTGCTTGTTGCCGCGGGCGGTGGCGACCAGCGCACGCAGGATGCCGGTCGTGTCCACACCGCCATGCTCGTAGAAGCGGCTGTCTTCCACGGCGATGATGGCATTCTTCATGTTCGGGGAAATCTGGTCCAGCGGGACCTTGGTGCGGTTCTCCGTGTAGACGCTGGCGATCTCGCTGCCATCCGCGGCCAGGATACGGGTGGTCTGGCTCGGGGGATCGACCTTCAGCTCCGCCGGGAGGGAGTCGAAGAAGTCGATGGAACCGCTTGCCGCACTGCCGGAAACGGCCGCGGCGGGGACCAGCAGGCCGGCCACCAGGACACCGCAAATCGCGCTCACACCAAGGAAAAGAAGGATTTTACCCAGTGTGGTGGCAGTGTCGAATAAGGGGTTGTTGCGAGTCGCCATGTTTTCCACTTTACCGGCAACGGCTACGCTTTCTCTCATGACCAAATGGGAGTACGCGACGATTCCGCTCATCATTCACGCCACAAAGCAGATCCTGGACCAGTGGGGAGAGGACGGCTGGGAGCTCGTCCAGGTAGTCCCCGGACCGGACGGCAACGGCCTTGTCGCCTACCTCAAAAGGGAGAAGCAGTAATGAGCACACCAGCAGAAGCCCAGTCCAGCGCCGCAACGGCGCCCGTGTCCGCCGTCGAACAGCGCCTGGCGGAACTTGGAATCACGCTTCCGGAGGTCGCCGCCCCGGTGGCCTCCTACGTTCCCGCCGTGGTTTCCGGAAGCCATGTCTACACCTCCGGGCAGTTGCCGTTTATTAACGGCAAACTCGAAGCTACGGGCAAGGTGTCGGGGGGTACCGAAGGGTACGCCGACGAGCCCACCGTTTCCCCGGAGGACGCACAGAAATACGCCGCCGTCTGCGCTGTAAATGCCCTCGCCGCCGTCAAGAGCGTCATCGGCGACCTCGACCGGATCACCCGCATCGTCAAGGTCGTCGGATTCGTCGCTTCGGATCCCTCGTTCACGGGCCAGCCCGCCGTCGTCAATGGCGCTTCCGAACTTCTGGGCCGCGTTCTTGGTGACGCCGGGCAGCATGCCCGTTCCGCCGTCGGCGTTGCCGTACTTCCGCTCGACTCTCCCGTAGAGGTCGAGCTGATCGCCGAATTCAGCTAAGACCGGACAATTCCCTTGCCACACCTCGCACGACGCCTATTTGCACTTCCCCAGGATCTTGAAGGGGCAGCGCAAAGCTGGCTCGAACACGGCGAGCGGACCCCCCGTGCCGCCCGCTACGCCTCCTCGGTGGTCCTCCTCCGCGATTCGCCCACCGGCCTGGAGACGTGGCTGGGTTACCGGCCCGGCTCCTCGCCGCTGGGCGTGCTCGCGTTCCCGGGCGGTTCCCTCGACCCGGCCGACGACGACGCCATGGGTTGGCTGGGCCCGTCGCCGCAGTATTGGGCCGAGCAGATGGGGACTGACGACATAGGGTTGGCACGCCGCCACGTGGTGGGTGCGGTCCGGGAACTGTTCGAGGAAACGGGCATCCTGCTGGCCGGTCCCGACATGTCCAACACCGTCGAGGCCACCTCCACGCCCGAATGGATGCGGGCCCGCATTGCGGTGGCTGACCAGGAGAAGACGCTTGCCCAGGTGCTCGGCAAGCGTGGCCTGTCCTTGCGCACGGACCTGCTCAAATCCCTCGTCAACTGGCGCAGTCCCGACTTCGCGCACCGCCGGTTCGACACACGCTACTTTGCGGCCACCGTGCCGCTCGGCCAGGAACCGTCTTTGCTCGAAGGCAAGGGCGTCTGGGGCCGGTGGGTTAACGTTGCGCAGGTGATCCAGGACCGGAACACCAGCGCCCTCGGCGACGAGGCCGGCCAGGAGAACACCGTGGGCCGCCCACTGGGTGAACTGCTGGTTCCCGGCTCCGAAATCATGCTCGAGAAGATGGCGGCCGCCAACGGCTGCATCGCCTACCTGAGCTACAAGCGCAAGCCGCATGTGTACCAGCCCACGTTGGTCGAGGAAGACGGCAAGCTCATGCTCGAAGTCGAGGCCGCGAAAACCGTGGCGGGTGACCACCAGCGCGAACGCTGACGCGCCGGCGGCCAGAGTAATATCGGTCAAAAGCCACACCGGGAGCAAGGGGGCGCCTTTGCGGGCGACGGTCAAAGACGTAGCGCGCCTGGCAGGGGTTTCGCCGAAAACGGTCTCCAACGTCATGAACGGAATCATTCCGGTCAGTGGTCCCACCCGGCTCAGGGTTGAGCAGGCCATGGCGGAGCTGGATTACGTCCCAAATCTGTCTGCCCGGGGCCTGCGCAATGGCAGGTCCGGGGTCATTGCCCTGGCGTTGCCGGACCTGGCTACCCCCTACTCGGCGGAAATCGCCCATAACGTGGTTGAAGTGGCCCACGAACAGGGGTGGAGCGTACAGATCGAGGAGACAGGATCCGATCCCACCCGCGAATACGAGCTGATGTCGCGTGCCCGCTCCAACCTGATTGACGGGCTCATCCTCAACCCCGTGGTACTGGACGAAAGTGCCGTCAAAGTGGGAGTCTCCCTTCCGCCGGTGGTGCTGCTGGGGGAGGTCACGCAGAAGCTCGCCGACCGAGTGTGGGTGGACAGTGTTGCCGCTGCCCGTGACATGACACTGGCGCTGGGGAGGACGGGCAGGCGCCGCATCGCCGTCCTGGGTGCCGCGGAGGGCAGGGGTTCTGCCGCAGCCGTACTGCGGACCCGCGGGTACCGGGCCGCACTCGCGGAACTGGGCATTCCTTGGGATGACTCGTTGATCATCCCGTGTGAAAAATGGAGCCCGGATGCTGCGGCCAACGCGCTGTCCGCCTATCTCGACTCACGTCCGGCTCCCGACGCCCTCTTTTGTTTCACGGATTCGATGGCCATCGGTGCCCTCAGCGTCCTGTGGAAGCGCGGCCTGAGGGTCCCGGACGACATAGCGGTGGCTGGGTTCGACGACATTGCCGACGCGCAGTACGCCGTTCCGTCGTTGACGACCGTTTCGTTTGATAAGCGGCGGGTGGCCAGTGAAGCCCTGCGCCTCCTCACGGAACGGATGGGCGACCGCGGGGGACCCCAAAAGGTGGTCGCCGTGGACTACGCGATCGTCGAGCGGGAAAGTTCATCCTCCTAAGGCCTGGCTCCGTTCCCTTCACCGGCTTTGAAAATTGAGACAGGCAAATCACTTTGCGAGCGCTAACAAATATTCATTGCGCCGTCTATTACATCGATGTAATGTGAGGCGTGCGTCACACCCGACTTGCGGGAAAATGACTCGGGACCCCCGGCGGCAGCGGTTGTGGCAACGGAATGGCTTTTCAGCGGACCCATCCAAAGGAGTGACGGGTGAAGCAGTTTGATTTTTTCGAGGGCAGGCAACTGTCGAGGCGCGGGCTACTGTCCGGAACCGCAGCATTGGGAAGCGTGTTCGCCGCGGCTGCCTTGTCCGGCTGCGGCGGAAATGCCTCCGCAGCGGCCCCGCGGGATATCCAGTTCTGGCATCTCTTGTCCGGCGGCGACGGCATCAAGATGCAGGACATGATCGGCAAGGTGAACGATGCCAACCCCGGGTTCAGGGTGCACCCCACCGTCCTTGCATGGGGACCGCCGTACTACACCAAGCTGGCCATGACGTCGGCTGGCGGCCGGCCGCCGGAACTGGCCATCATGCATGCCAGCAGGGTGCCGGGATATGCTCCCGGGGGACTGATCGACCCGTGGGACCTGGGACTCTTGGCGGAGCATGGGGTGACAGCCGAAAGCTTCGCGCCGAGAATATGGGACAAGAGCCAGCACAGTGGACAAGTCTTCTCGCTCGCCTTGGATTCGCATCCGTTTGTCATGTTCTACAACCGTGACGTTGCGGACAAGGCAGGACTGCTTGCCGGCAATGGGCAACTGCAGGAGGCTGGGTCGCCCCAGGAGTTCCTCAGCATCGCCCGGGAAATGCAGAAGGTGACGCAGACGCACGGACTTTCCTTCGGATACCTGGGCAGTGGTTCACAGATGTGGCGCCTCTTCTACACCCTCTACCGGCAGCACGGCGCGGATATGGAGTTGACGCCAGGCAAGCCGATGGTCGCGGACAATGAAGCGGCAGTTGAGTCACTGGAGTTCATGGCATCGCTCTTCGACGACACCATTGCGGCCCAGAGCGGTGACATCAGTACCGGAATCGCCGAGTTCGCCCGCGGAGGGTCGGGCATGCTCTTTAGCGGGGTCTGGGAACTTCCTACCTTCAAGAAGGCAAACTTGCCCGTTGACGCCGCCACCATCCCCACCCTGTACGGGACACCGGCAGCCTACGCTGACTCGCATTCCTTCGTACTTCCCCGGCAGTTGAACGTTGACGATGCCAAGCGCCGCGACGTCTATAAATTCGTCAGCGACATCCTCAAAGGCTCGCTGTCCTGGGCCGAGGCAGGGCACATCCCCGCCTACCAGCCGGTTGTGCAGTCCCAGGCCTACCGCGACCTCACCCCGCAAATCCACTACGCGAATGCCGCGGACATCATTGCCTACGACCCCGAGGCCTGGTTCAGCGGGTCGGGATCCGACTGGCAGACCTACTTCGCCGATACGGTGCAGAACGTGCTCCTCGGCCGGGACAAGGCGGCTGACGGCTGGGATGCCTTCGTGCGGCGCACCAACACCCTTCTCTCCCGTCCCAACCCGGTGTGAACCGCCAAGCGACATAGGAGTCCCACATGAGTTCACTAGCAACATCCCGCAACAGCGAAGGACAGGCGGGGCCGCTGCCCGGTCTCTCCCGTCACAAACTGTCCCACCAGGCCACGCCCAACCCAATCCGGCAACGCAGCCGGGGGAGCAGGGACACCATCAACGGATGGGCTTTCGCTACGCCGTTCCTGGCGTTCTTCCTGGTCTTCCTCGTGTGGCCGCTGCTGTACGGGCTGTACATGAGCCTGACCGGCAAGTCACTCACCGGCGCCAACGACAGCATCATCGGCTTCGCGAATTACGCCGAGGCCCTCGCCGACGCCGACATGTGGCACTCCATGGGCAACACCCTGTACTTCACCGTCATCAGCACGGTACCCCTGGTCATCGTTGCGCTGGTCATGGCGGCCCTGGTCAACGCCGGGCTGCCGGCACAATGGCTGTGGCGGCTTTCCTATTTTGCCCCGTACCTGTTGGCCTCCACCGTCGTATCCCTGTTCTTCACCTGGATGTACAACCCCCAATTGGGCCTGATCAACGACTCGCTGGCCCGGATCGGCCTGCCGAAGGTGGCTTGGCTGAACGATCCCGGCGTCGCCATGTGGGCCATTGTCATCGCTACCCTCTGGTGGACGGTGGGCTTCAACTTCCTCCTGTATCTGGCTGCCATGCAGAACATCCCCGTCCAGCACTACGAGGCAGCATCACTGGACGGCGCCGGGGCCTGGCGGCAGTTCTTCTCGATCACCCTGCCGCAACTGGCTCCCACCACCGTCATGATCGTCCTCCTCCAGATCCTGGCCTCGCTCAAGATTTTCGACCAGGTCTACCAAATGACGGCAGGCGGTCCAGGGGGTTCCACCCGGCCCGTGGTGCAGTACATCTTTGAAACCGGCTTCACCGGCTATCGCCTGGGATACTCCGCGGCCATTTCCTACATCTTCTTTGGATTGATCGTGGCGGTTTCAGTCATCCAGTTCCTCATTACACGCCGCAGGAGCGCATAACCATGGCAACCCAAACCCTCACCCGCCCCGTTTCCTCCTCTTTGGACTCCGCCCCGCCCAGGAAGTCCGGCGCCAGGATGACCCCAGGCCGGGTAGCAGTCCTGGCAGCCGCCGCGCTCCTGGCCGTCCTGTGGCTGGTGCCCTTCGCCTGGGCCACCGCCACCGCTTTCAAGAGCGAGACGGACGCCGCAGCCCCGAAGATCAGCTGGATCCCGCCGTCGGGCTTCACTGCCGACGCGTTTATCAAGGTTTTCCAGGATGGCAACATCCCGCTCTGGACGTGGAACTCCCTGTACACCTCTGCCGCCATCACTGTCATTACGCTGGCCATTTCGGCGCTGGTGGCCTATGCGCTGTCCCGGATTGACTTCAGGGGCAAGAAGGTCCTGATGACGGTGATCATCGCGTCCATCATCATTCCGCCGCCCGTCCTCATCATTCCGCTGTTCTACCAAATGGTGGCACTGCAGATGATCGATACTTCCTGGGCCATCATCCTGCCGCAGGTCATCCACCCCGCCATGGTGTTCGTGCTCAAGAAGTTTTTCGACCAGATCCCGCGTGAGCTCGAGGAAGCGGCGGTCATGGACGGGGCCAGCCGCATGCGGATCTTCCTCCAGGTCATCCTTCCGCTGTCCCGCCCCATCCTCGCTGCCGTGGCGATCTTCGTGTTCATCGGCGCCTGGAACAACTTCCTCTGGCCCTTCATTGCCACCAATGACGGGTCCGTCCTGACCCTCCCCGTGGGACTTCAGACAATCAAGAGTGCCTACGGCATCCAGTACGCCCAGAACATGGCGTCCGCGCTGCTCGCGGCCCTGCCCCTGATCCTGCTCTTCCTGTTCTTCCAGCGCCAGATCATCAAGGGCGTGGCGACGACCGGACTCGCTGGAACCTGACACCCAACCTCCATTTCCACCACACGCCTTTTCAATTCCAAGGAGACACTGCATATGTCCCGCGCCAGGATTACCCTCGATCGCGACTTCACCATCGGCGACGTGCCCCGCCGGCTTTTTGGCTCGTTTGTGGAGCACATGGGCCGGTGCGTGTACACCGGCATCTACGAACCGGGCCATCCGGAGGCTGACGGCAACGGCTTCCGCCAGGACGTCCTCAAACTCGTCAAGGAACTCGGAGCCACAGTCATCCGCTATCCGGGCGGCAACTTCGTTTCCGGCTACGACTGGGAAGACGGGATCGGCCCGCGGCAGGACCGGCCCCGCCGGCTTGATGGCGCATGGCACACCGTAGAAACGAATGCCTTCGGCCTTCACGAGTTTGTGGACTGGTCCCGGCAGGCGGGGACCGAAATCATGGAAGCCATCAACCTCGGCACCAGGGGAGTGGACGCTGCCCGGGCGATCGTCGAGTACGCCAACCATCCCGGCGGAACCCGCCTTTCCGACCTGAGGGCCAAGAACGGACACAAGGATCCCTTCAACATCAAGCTCTGGTGCCTGGGCAATGAAATGGACGGCCCCTGGCAGATCGGGCACAAGACGGCCGAAGAGTACGGCCGGCTGGCGCAGGAGGCCGCCAAGGCGATGAGGTTCGTGGATCCCGACATCGAACTTGTAGCCTGCGGCAGCTCGAACTCCGGCATGCCCACCTTCGGCGCCTGGGAGCAAACAGTCCTGGCGCACACCTACGACGAAGTGGACTACGTTTCACTGCACGCCTACTACCAGGAGCACGACGGGGACGTTGGCAGTTTCCTTGCCAGCGCGGTTGACACGGACTACTTCATCGAATCCGTCATCGCCACGGCTGATGCGGTCCGGGCAAAGGGCAAGCACAGGAAGCACATCAACTTGTCCTTCGACGAGTGGAACGTCTGGTACCAGCGCGGCCTCGACACGGAGGACCAGCCGCACAACGTTTCCAAGGCCGGCTGGCGCGAACACCCCAGGGTCATTGAGGACAAGTACAACGTGACGGACGCCGTCGTCGTCGGCACCCTTCTCAATTCGCTGCTCCGCCACGGCGACCGGGTCAAGATCGCCAACCAGGCACAACTGGTCAACGTTATTGCCCCCATCTTCAGCGAGGAGAACGGCCCGGCGTGGCGCCAAACCATTTTCCACCCGTTCTCGCGGATGGCAGAACTGGCGAAGGGCCGGATCCTGCAGTTGTCGGTCGACTCGGACAAGTACGCCAACGCCCGCTTTGGTGACACCGACCTGGTGGACGTCAGCGCCACATGGAACGAGGAAACGGGCCGCGTTGCACTGTTCCTCGCCAACCGCGGCCTTGACGAGGCTGCGGACGTGGAGGTGGCCCTGCGGGGTTTCGACGCACAGCGGGTGCTCAGGGCGGAAGTGCTGGAAATCCCGGAAGGTGGCGACCGTTTCAGCATCAACGACCGGGAGAATCCGGGCCGCGTGGGCCTGAAGCCCCTGGAAGGGGCAAAAGCGAACGGCTCCGAGCTGCGGCTCAGCCTTCCCGCCTTGTCATGGGCCGTCGTCGAACTGGACGTACAGAAGAACTGACTCCCGCATCCGCGCAACAGAAAAGGCCGCCCCTCGGGGCGGCCTTTCTTGTATGGTCCTAGCGGGAGCGCTGGCGGAGGCGCTGCATGTCCAGGATGACCACTGCACGGGCCTCCAGGCGGAGCCAGCCGCGCTGCACGAATTCGGCCAGGGCCTTGTTCACCGTTTCCCGGGATGCGCCCACGAGCTGTGCCAGTTCCTCCTGCGTGAGCTCGTGAGCCACCAGGACGCCGTCCGTTGCCGGGCGGCCGAAGCGGTCTGCAAGGTCCAGCAGGGCCTTGGCCACGCGGCCGGGGACGTCAGAGAAGACGAGGTCGGACAGGGAGTCGTTGGTGCGGCGCAGGCGGCGGGCCAGGGCCTGCAGCAGCTGGGCCGAGACCTCGGGGCGGGTGCGCAGCAGGGCGTTCAGGCTCTCGTTCTTGAGCCCCGCCAGCCGGGTTTCGGACACAGCCGTGGCGGTGGCCGTGCGGGGGCTGGGATCGAACAGCGCCATTTCGCCGAAGAGTTCACCCGGGCCCAGGATGGCCAGGAGGGATTCCCTGCCGTCGGGGGAGGTGCGGCCGAGCTTCACCTTGCCGGAGACGATGAAGTAGAGCTGGTCGCCCTGGTCTCCTTCGCGGAACACGGAGGCTCCGCGGGACAGGTCCACCTCGGTAAGTTCATCCGTCAGCAGGCGGAATGCGTCGTCGTCGAGCGTGGCGAAAAGGGGTGCTCGGCGCAGTACCTCGATGTCCATGAAATCTCCTGAGTAAAAGTATCGGCTGTGGCGCTTGTGCCATTGTTTCAGAATTTTCAACGTTCTGTGACGAACTTGGCAGCCGAAACGCCCGCAGGCAGCCGGTTCCGGAACTGCCGCACGCTGCTGCACCCCACAGAGGATTGTCAGCGTGCGCCACTAGAATGGGGGTTCAACTGTTAATAAGGAGCCTTTGTGGTCGGCCTGACTGTCCTGGACCTCGTCCTGATCCTGGCGCTGTTGTCATATCTGATCTATGGCCTTCGCAACGGGTTCCTCGTCACCGTCGGCGGCCTCGCCGGGTTTACCGCCGGCGCCGTCGCCGCCTTCTTCGCCGTCCCCCTCGTCAGCTCCTTCGTAGCCGACCCCGGGTGGAGGCTTACCGCCATCATCGCCGCCGCCGTCGTCCTGATGGCACTGGGCCACGGCCTGGGCACCATGGTGGGCCGGCAACTCCGGGGCGTAGTGCGGATCGGGCCGCTCCGGGTGGTTGACCGGCTGGTGGGCGGAGTGCTCAACCTGGTGGTCTCAGCACTGGTGATGTCCATGCTGGCATTCAGCGTCAGCTCCCTGGGCGTGCCGGTGGTGTCCCAGCAGCTGGCTGAGTCCAAGGTCATCCGTTTCATTGAGGGTTTGACCCCCACCCCGGTCAAGGCCACCATGGCTGAGCTGCGTTCCACGGTGATCGGCAACGGCATTCCCACGCTGCTCGAGGGCCTGGACCAGGGCCAGAAGGTCCAGGTCCCCAACACGAGCACCAACACGCCCGCGTTGAACAAAGCGGCGCAGTCCGTGCTGCGGATCGCGGGAACGGCCTATGAATGCGGCCAGAACCAGACCGGCAGCGGCTTTGTAGTGTCCCCGGACCGGGTGGTGACCAACGCGCACGTGGTGGCGGGCGTGTCGCAGCCGGTGGTGGAGATGCCCGACGGCGGTGCGATGCCCGGCCGTGTGGTCTACTTCGACACCCGGCGGGACCTGGCAGTCCTGGCCGTGGACAACCTGCCGTCCCGGCCGCTGCCGCTGGGCCGCGATCTCCCCGGGGGCAGCCAGGCGGCGTTCGCCGGGTACCCGCACGGCGGGCCCTTCCAGTCCAAGCCCGCCACCGTCCAGGACATCGCCACCGTCCTGGTCCCGGACATCTACGGCAACAACCCCTCGCCGGAGGACATCTACCGGCTCGCAGGGGACGTCCAGCCCGGCAACTCGGGCGGCCCGCTGCTCACCACCGACGGCCAGGTGGCCGGGGTTGTCTTTGCCAAGGCAACGTCGGACGCCGAAGTGGGATTCGCCATCAGCATGAATGACCTGGAGCCTGTCGCGGAGCAGGCACCGGCACTGTCATCCCCGGTGTCCTCGGGACAATGCATCCAGAAGTAATCCTTCCGGCTACAGGACCTCGGCCAGGTAGTCGATGGCCAGCTTGTAGCCGAACACGCCCGCGCCCACAATAACGGCCGCGCAGACGGGCGACAGGTAGGAGTGGTGCCGGAATTCCTCGCGCTGGTGCACATTGGTGATGTGGACCTCGACGGCGGGAAGCTGGACGGCTGCCAGGGCGTCACGCAGTGCCACGGACGTGTGCGTGAAAGCCCCCGCGTTCAGGACGATTCCTGCCGCCGTGCCGCGCGCGGCGTGAATGGCGTCCAGCAGGACGCCTTCGTGGTTGGACTGGACGCACTCCACGGCGAAGCCGTGCTGCTTCGCGGTGGAGGCGGCCAACTGCTCCACGTCGGCAAGGGTTGAGGTGCCGTACTTCTCCGGCTCCCGCGTACCCAGCAGGTTCAGGTTGGGGCCATTAATGACCAGGATGGTGCCGCGGCCGGCATCAGCGGTGGAGGAAGCTTCAGTCATGCCTGCAAATCTATCGGGTGGCCCGGCCCGCCGCGCATTTTTACGTTTCCATGGGCGGCGGCCGGGTTCCTGCTTCCCTAGAGGGCAGTGACCTTCAGCAGCAGTGCGTGCTCCGGGTTGAGGACCGGCATCGGGAGCCCCACTTCGGCCAGGAAGCGGCCGCCGGCAACAGCGCCGCCAGCGAGCCACGACGGCGGCTGCGCCTGGGTGAAAGTGTGCGCGTAATCGGCGTCCTCCTCGATAGGGGCGATGAGCTCCACCCGGTAATTCCGCTCCGGTTCCAGGCCGGGAAGTCCCATGCGCCCCGGCTGCTCGGCAGCGGAGGTGCGGGTGCTGACGACGGCGAACAGGGCCGCCGTCGTGCCTTCCGCTACAGATCCATCCGCCAGGGAGCCGTCCGCCACCACCCCGTGCAGCAGGAACGACTCGTCAGCCACGTCCGCGTTGACCCGCCGCCCGCTGTGGACCAGGCCCCGGTGCTCCTTGTACAGCCCCACAATCCGCCGAAGCTCATCGCGCTCCCTTCCCTGCACGCCGCGCACATCCCATTCCATGCCGAAGTGGCCAAAGAAGGCGGTGATGGCGCGGAAGGACAGGTCGTGGGTGCGGGCCGTGGTGTGCGAGGTGGTGGGGCCGATGTGGCTGCCCACCAGTTCCGGCGGAACCACCGCTCCGGTCCAGCGCTGGATGGTCTGCCGCTCCAAGGCGTCGTTGCAGTCGGAGGCCCAGATCCGGTCCGTCCGTTCCAGGATGCCCAGGTCCACCCGGGCGCCGCCGGAGGAGCAGCTTTCGATTTCGACGCCGGGGTGGGCTTTTCGGAGCTCGTCGAACAGCCGGTACGCGGCAAGGGTCTGCGCGTGCACGGAAGCGCGGCCCCCATGGCCGTGTTCCACAAGGTCCCGGTTCTGGTCCCACTTCAGGTAGCTGATGTTGTTTTCAGACAGGAGGGCATCGATGCGGTCGTAAATGTACTGCCACGCAGCCGGGTTCACCAGGTCGATGACGTGCTGGTTGCGCCATTCGAGCGGCAGCCGGCCGCCGTCCTTGTGCGCCGCAGCCGACGGGCGCACGATCCAGTCAGGGTGGGCGCGGGCGATATCTGAGTCCAGGTTCACCATTTCCGGCTCCACCCATAACCCGAACTCCATGCCGCGCGACGTCACGGCGTCGATCAGGGGTTCCAGGCCATCCGGCCAAAGGGTTTCATCCACGTACCAGTCGCCCAGGCCTGCGTGGTCGTCGCGGCGGCCGCGGAACCAGCCGTCGTCGAGGACGAAGCGCTCCACCCCGAGGTCGGCGGCGGACTCTGCGAGCTCGGTAAGCACCTCAAGGTTGTGGTTGAAGTAGACCGCTTCCCAGACGTTGAGGACAACGGGCCGGGCCTTGCCGGCGGGCAGGCCGGTGGATGCGGCGGGGAGCACGTGATGGGGCCGGGAGCGGAACCAGCTGTAGAAAGCCTCGGTGATGCCGTCCAGGCCACGGTCCGAGTAGGCCGCGAACAGGGCAGGCGAGGTGTAGCTGGCCCCGGGTGCGAGGACAACTTCTGCCGGTCCCAGGAGCTCCGAGCCGCCGATCATGGTCCGCCCGTCGCCGATGGTGTCCGCGAACTGCTCGTGGTTGCCGCTCCAGGCCAGATGCGTCGCCCAGACTTTGCCGTGGCGGTTCCCGAAGCCCTTGGTGCCGGCGGCGAACAGCAGGGAGGAGTCGTGCCCGGTGCGCCCGTGCCGTCCGGTGCGGACCCAGGTGCCCTGCTGGATGGCGTGCCGCTGCGGGTGGCGTTCCCGGCACCACCGCCCGGTCAGGTCGAGAAGTTCGACGGCGTCCGGCGCCACGGGCAGGACGGTGGCCAGTTCGTCCACCTGGAATGGAGTGGTGCCTTCGTTGGTGACGGTATGCCGGAGTTCCAGCAGGCCGCCGGAATGGAGCGTGAGGTGCGACGAGACGCTGATGCCCGTGTCGGGATCGGCCTGCACGATGGTGGCGCTGGTGCCCTCCGCCGTCGCCGACGTGGTGCGGAGGCGCGACGAGAAGTCACGGCCCGGGCCGTCGTCGGTCATCCGGTGGCCGCGCAGGGCGGGCCGCCCGCGCCAGGCGGAAGACGCCTGGGGCAGCAGGCCTGCGGGAACCCTGGCGTCGATCGACGACGGCGGAACGGCAGCGGCGAGGATGGCCAGGTCCGGCAAGGCGGGGCCCAGGTCGGCCCCCCAGTGGATGACCTCGGCCTCCCCGCTGTCGAAGCTGATCAGCAGGCTGGTGCCGGCGGAACGGAGATGCAGGGGATCCATAGGGAGGTCTCTTTCGACGTTCAAGGTTGCGTGTTAAGTAACGCACAGGAAGAAATTCACGGGAAGGGGAAGCCGGGCGCCGCCGCCGCGAGGAGGGGGCGGCGGCACCCGGCGGGGTCGGGGCGAACGACCCGGGTCCGACCGACGGCTGCGAAGTTGTTTGGCGTGAGGCACTGCAGCAGGCAGGCCTGCCCGGGGGACCCATCGCCTACACGCATTCACTCGGCCCGGAGGCTACACGGCAGGGCAGCCGATGCTGGCATCGGTGAACCGGCCAACCGCGATCTTCGCGACGTCCGACATGCAGGGCATCGGACTCCTGCGGGCGATCCATGCAGCCCCGGCAGCCCGGGCTGGCGGGGCTAGACCGAATGGGCAATCCGCAACCGGCTGACGCTCTCCTCGAGGGTGCGCCGCGCATCGGCACTGAGGCCGGCGTCGCTGATCACCTCGTCCGCTTCCTCGAGTGCGGCGATGGTGCTCATACCCTGGGTGCCCCACTTGGTGTGGTCGGCCACCACCACGAGCTTGCGGGATGCCGCCACGAAGGCCCGGTCCGTCTCGGCTTCCAGCAGGTTTGGGGTGGTGAAGCCCGCATCCCTGTCCATGCCGTGCACGCCCAGGAACAGCAGGTCCAGGTGCAGCTGCTTAAGCGCCGCCGTCGCAATTGGCCCCACCAGCGCGTCCGACGGCGTACGTTCGCCGCCAATCAGGATCACCGTTGAACCGAAGGTGGTCCCGGACGCGGCGGCCGGGTGGAAGAGATCGGCAATCCGCACCGAGTTCGTCACCACGGTGATACGCGGTCCCCTCGCCAGTTCCTGGGCGAGCGCCCACGTGGTGGTTCCCGCGCTGAGTCCCACTGCCATGCCTTCATGGACCATCCCCGCTGCTTCGACGGCGATTGCCCGCTTCTCCGCGGGCAACTGCGTCGACTTCAGCTCGAAACCGGGTTCGTGGGTGGTGGCTCCGCCGGGCAGCTTGGCACCGCCGTGGATCCGCTCCACCTGGCCGCTCTCTTCGAGGAGCTCGATGTCCCGCCGGACCGTCATGAGGGAGACGCCCAGCTGCTGGGCAAGGTCGGACACGCGGACTACCCGTTCCCGCTGGACGGTGTCCACGATGGCCTGGTGTCGAGCGGCGGGGAGCATGCTGTTCCTTTCGGGCGGCGTCTGGGGGAGCTGGATCCCCGGTCACACTCCATCTTTACCTACCCCTTGCTGGAACCCAGTGTCAGGCCCGCAACAAACTGCCGCTGCAGGAGCAGGTAGATGACCAGGGTGGGGATGACGGTGATGACCGCTCCCGCGGCCAGGAGGTTGTAGTTGCTCAGGAACTGTCCCTGCAGGTTGTTGATGGCGGTGGTGATGGGAAGCCGGTTGCCGCTCTGGATGAAGAGGAGGGGCCAGAAGTAGTCGTTGTAGATGAAGATGACCTCAAGCGTGGCCAGCGCGGCGAACGCCGGGCGGCACAGAGGCATGATGATCTCGCGGTACTGACGCCAGATGCCCGCACCGTCCACCAGCGCAGCTTCGGTCAGGTCTGCGGACAGTGCCTTCATGTAGTTGGAAAGTACGAAGGTGCAGAACCCCATTTGGAACGCGATGTGGATGGCAATCACCACGATGTAGGTGTTCAGCAGGTTGCCGGAGTCGCTGAACGAATACGGCACCTCCAGGTGTTTGGCCATCTCGAAGAGGGGCGCAGCCAGGACCTGCGGGGGCAGGAGGTTGCCGGCCGTGAACATGATCAGCAGCGTGATGTTGAATTTCCAGTTCACCCGGCTGACGGCGAATGCCATCAGGGAGGCAAGGAACAGCGTCAGCAGGACGGAGGGGACCGTGATGATGACGGAGTTCCAGAAATAGGTGGCGAACCCACCCTGGGTCCAGGCCTGGACGAAGTTGTCGAAGTTGAATTCCCCGGCCACGCTGAAGTAGCCGTGCTCATTGGTGGAGGCCACCGGCCGGAGCGCGGTGTAGAGGGCCCAGCCCAGCGGAATCAGCCACATGACGGCCATGGCCACCAGGAAGATGTGTGTTCCGTAGTGGCGCTTGGGCCGGCTGCCGGAGCGGGACTGGGTGGTGGTGGCGTTCCCGGCGGCGCGGGCAGCGGCAATGCTCATGCTTGGTTCTCCTTGCCGAAGGTGCGGCTGAGGTAGAAGACGATGGGAACAAGCGAGATGACCAGCAGGACCACCGCCAGTGCGGACCCGACGCCGATCACCTGGCCCTCGCCCACCAGGTTCTGGATCACCAGGGCGCTGAGCATTTCCAGGCCGTTGGTGCCGCGGTTGATGACGTAGACGACGTCGAAGGCGCGGAGTGACTCGATGATGGTGATCACGACGATGACGATGTTGATGGGGCGCATGGCCGGGAAGACCACGCGGAAGAAGGTCTGGACGGCACTGGCGCCGTCGATGGCCGCGGCTTCCTTGAGGCTCGGATCGACGCCCTTCAGGCCGGCTAAATACAGCAGCATGACGTAGCCCGCATGGCGCCAGGTGGCCGCGATCATGGCGGCCCAGATGTTGACCGACGAGTCTCCGAACCAGTCCACCGCGTGCGGCGTGCCGGCGGTGCCCAGGAGGAAATTCAGGAGCCCGTTGTCCCGCTGGTAGAACAGCTGCCAGATGATGCCGATCAGGGCGAGGGACAGCATGACGGGGGCGAAGAAGATGCTTTGGTAGATCTTGCTGCCGCGGATGTTCTGGTCCAGGAGCACCGCCAGCAACAGGCCCAGGGGCGTGGCGATCAGGGCCAGGAAAAGGAGCCACAGCATGTTGTGCTGGACGGCGGGCCAGAACGGCGGGTAGTCCTGGGAAATGAATTGGTAGTTTTCGGCCCCGGCCGGGTGGATGTCCGCCAGGTCCAGGCCGTTCCAGCGGGTGAAGCTGAGTCCCACGGACATCAGCGTTGGCAGCCAGACGAGGGCCAGTTCGATCAGGGTGGGGATGCCCACCATCAGGGTCAGGACCAGTTTGTCCCGGCCGGACAAACGGCGGACGCGGCCACCTTTGGCGGCCCGGGGGCCGGCGGGTTCCCGCGCTTCCGGCGGGATTAGTTCTTGTGCGGTGCTGCTCATGGAAATCTTTCCCTTGCTGGGGCCTGGTGCAGGTCGGAAGGACGACGGCGGAAAGTTCCCTGCCGCCGTCGTCCTTCCTCTGACGGGACTACTGCGCTGTGTCCAATTACTGCGCTGTGTTCAGTTACTGCGCTGCGTAAAGGGTCTTGGCCTGCGCCTCAAGGTTCTTGACATCCACGCTGCCGTCCTTGATGAAGCTCTGCAGGGCAGGGATCATCACGTTGTTGGCCATGGCCGGCAATGCGTCCCGGTCAAAGAACTGGCTGATGTACTTGGCGTTCTTGATGGTGTCCGCGCACTTCTTGTTGAGCGGCGTGAACTTTGAGGTGTCCGCACCCTTTGCGGTTGCGATATTCGAGTTGTCGACCTTGGCGTAGGCGTCCTGGGCCTCGGGCGTGCCGAGGAAGGCCAGGAAGTCCCGGGCGGCCTTGTTGTCGCCGCCCTTTTTCGAGAGCAGCAGACCGTCGATGGGTGCCTCGACCGCGTCCCGGCCTTCCATCGCGATCTCCGGGAAGGCGAAGAAATCGATGTCGTCCAGTACCGCGGGATCGGTGAACTGCTGCGTGACGAAGGAGCCGAGGAGGTACATGCCGGTCTTCTTCGCTTCCAGGGCCTTGGCGGCGTCCTGCCAGGTCTGGCCGAGCGCTGCGGGGTCCTGGAACGGAAGGAGCGCCTTCCAGGTGTCGAAAACGGAGGTGACCTTCTGCTGGTCCCAGGATTCCTTGTGGGCGCACAGGTCCACGTGGAACTGGTAGCCGTTGAGCCGCATGTTGAGGTAGTCGAAGGTACCCATGGCCGGCCAGCCGTCCTTGTCGGCAAAACCAATGGGGATGATGCCGTCGGCCTTCATCTTGGTGGCCAGCGACTTCAGTGCGTCGAAGGTTTCCGGAACCTGGTAGCCCTTCTCAGCCCACAGGCTCTTCCGGTAGAAGAACCCCCATGGGTAGTTGTAGTTGGGAACGAAATACATCTTGCCGTCCGGCCCGGTCGAGGCCTTCTTCAACGCGTCGGAGTAGTTGCCGCCAATGGTCTGCCAAACATCGTCAATGGGAGCGAGCAGCCCCTTGCCGGCGTAGTACTGCATTCGGTAGCCGGCGAACCAGGTGAAGGCGTCGTCCGGGGAACCCTGCAGGTACGAATTGATCTTGTTCTGGAAATCGTTGTGGGGCACGACGTTAGTGGTGACCTTCTTGCCGGTCTTTGCCGTGAAGGCGTCTGTGACGGCCTGGTAAGCACGCTTGGGGACGTCATCCGAAGCTCCGGAGCCAAATGTCAGGCCGGATGACTCCGTGCCTGTTGCCGATGGGGCGCTGCCGCCCGTACAGGCGGCCAGGAACGGGATGCCGGCCAGGCCGACTGCCCCCACGCCAACTGTTTTGAGGATGGTCCGCCTGCTTGGAAATGCGTTGGCAGACGCATCGGACTTTGTCGCCATGTTCTCTCCCTTGAAAAATAGCCGCGTGTGAGGCACCTCACATATATCGACTATAACCGTGCAAAAGCGAACAGGGAAGAACGTTAAATAACAATTTCGGCAACGGGGCCGGTTGAATCGTCACAAAGAAGAAATGGCCCTGTTTCCCCGTGTTGACGGGGAAGCAGGGCCATCCGGCGCTGGCGGCGCAGATGCTAAGCCAGTGTTACTTTCTGAGCGACTGGGCGATCTGCTGCATGATGGTGGGATCCGACAGCGTGGTGGCATCGCCCGGGTCGCGGCCTTCCGCGACGTCCTTGAGGAGGCGGCGCATGATCTTCCCGGAGCGGGTCTTGGGCAGTTCGGGGACCACCAGGATGTTCTTGGGTTTGGCGATGGGCCCGATTTCCTTGCCCACATGGTTTCGCAGTTCCTGGACGGTTTCGTCGCCGTTGTTGGCGGCGTCACCGCGGAGGATGACGAACGCGACGACGGACTGGCCGGTGGTTTCGTCCGTGGCACCCACGACGGCGGCCTCCGCCACGGCGGGGTGGCTGACCAGGGCGGATTCGATTTCGGTGGTGGAGAGCCGGTGGCCGGAGACGTTCATGACGTCGTCCACGCGGCCCAGGAGCCAGATGTCACCGTCCTCGTCCTTCTTGGCTCCGTCGCCGGCGAAGTACATGTTCTCGAAGCGGGACCAGTAGGTGTCCTTGAAGCGTTCCGGGTCGCCCCAGATCCCGCGGAGCATGGCGGGCCACGGTTCCCGGATGACCAGGAACCCGCCGTGCCCGTTCGGTACGGATTCGCCCATCTCGTCCACCACGTCCACGGCGATGCCGGGCAGCGGCACCTGCGCGGAGCCGGGCTTGGTGGCGGTGACGCCGGGCAGCGGGGCGATCATCTGGGCGCCGGTTTCGGTCTGCCACCAGGTGTCCACGATGGGCGCCTTGTCGCCGCCGATGACCTTCCGGTACCACATCCACGCTTCGGGGTTGATGGGTTCACCCACCGAGCCGAGCACCCGCAGCGAGGAGAGGTCGTACTTCGCCGGGATGTCCGAGCCCCATTTCATGAAGGTGCGGATGGCGGTGGGGGCGGTGTAGAGGATGGAGACTTTGTACTTCTCCACGATCTCCCACCAGCGGCCCTGGTGGGGGGAGTCCGGGGTGCCCTCGTACATGACCTGGGTAGCGCCGTTGATGAGCGGCGCATAGGTGACGTAGGAGTGGCCGGTGACCCAGCCGACGTCGGCCGTGCACCAGTACACATCCGTTTCCGGGTGCAGGTCGAAGACCGCCCGGTGGGTGTAGGCGGTCTGGGTGAGGTAGCCGCCGGTGGTGTGCAGGATGCCCTTGGGCTTCCCGGTGGTGCCGGAGGTGTAGAGGATGTACAGCGGGTGCTCGGAATCGTGGCCCACCGCGGCGTGCTCGGCGGATGCCTTCTCCACGGTGTCAGCCCACCAGTGGTCCCGGCCTTCCTGCCAGTCAACGTCCTGGCCGTTGCGCTTGACCACCACCACGTTCTGCACCGTGTGGCCGTCGTGGGCCAGAGCCTCGTCAACGGCCGGCTTCAGCGGGCTTGGCTTGCCGCGGCGGTAGGTGCCGTCGGCGGTGACCACCAGCTTGGCCTCGGCATCGTCGATGCGCGACCGGAGCGCATCGGCGGAGAAGCCGCCGAACACCACGGAATGGACGGCGCCGATGCGCGCGCAGGCCAGCATGGTGATGACCGCTTCCGGGATCATGGGCAAGTAGACGGCCACCCGGTCGCCCTTGGCCACGCCCAGGGACTCGAAGGCGTTGGCTGCCTTCTTTACTTCTTCAGTCAGTTGCGCGTACGTGTAGGTGCGGGTATCGCCCGGCTCGCCCTCGAAGTAGATGGCCACGCGGTCGCCTTTGCCGGCCTCGACATGCCGGTCCAGCGCGTTGTAGGCCGCGTTGACTTCCCCGCCAACAAACCACTTGGCGAACGGCGGATCCGACCAGTCCAGAGCCTGCGTAAAGTCCTTGGACCACGTCAGCAGCTCCCGCGCCTTCTTCGCCCAAAACGCCGGGCGGTCAGCATTCGCTTCGCCGTACTCTTCGGCGGTCACGACGGCGTTCGCTGCGAAGTCCGGAGTGGGAGGGAAAGCCCGGGTCTCATTGAGCAGGTTCTCAAAGGCGTCGCCCTGGTGGCCTTGCCGGCCGGAATCGGACCGAACGGTGGCAGTGGAGCTGGGAGTGTCCTGGGACATGTGAACCTCATCATTCATCGATCTTTGCCGCGCAGCATGCCGTCCCTTCGGGCCCGCCGTACGCACGGCAATGGCTCCAGCCGGGGGCGGACATACCGCAAAGAGCTGTTCCGGAATCAAGCCTAATGCTTGCCGCGCATCCTCTGTGCGCCGCGTCACATGCACACCCGTAAGCGGCATTTTTTAAGCGGTGAATGGCGTTCCCGCTGCCCGTATGGCGGCCGGGAAGGCCCACGCCAGCTAGTGATCAGCCTGGCTGTTGACTAGGCTGAGATGGAATTGTGACTTCACTTCGGACCCCTCCGGCCTGGCGCAGGCAATGCCATGCCGGGCGCGGACCGCATGTCAAGACGGCACAGTTTTCGGGCCCGGTGCCGCCACTAAGGAGAGCAGAATGAACCAGCAGAGCTTCGGCCAGCGAACGGGCCCGGATACCGGGACCAGCCACGCAGGCTTCGGATCCGCCCCCGGTGGATCAGGGACCTCGCCCGCCGGCAATGCCGCCAAGGGACAGGCTGCAGGCCAGAAGGCTGCTTCCGGGAAGATTGACCCCAACGCCAACCAGGCAGTCCTTGGCCCGTTCACGGTGCGGGACCTTGCCGTCTTTGGCGGCACGCTCATCCTTTTTGTCGCGTCCCTGCTGCCCCTCTTCGGGGCCCGCTACAACTTGTGGAACCTGAACAACCTGTTCTTCCTGGGGCTGGGCATCATCCTGCCGGTCATCGTCAGTGCCCTGTTCGCCGCGCGCCGCCTGGCCCCTGCCACCCGGCTCCGGGTGGGTTCCCTGTCGATCGACCAGTTCGCCTCCGTGGTGGCCTCCTTCACCGTCGCGTTCTTCTTCCTCTCGGTAGCCGGAGGGTATGTCGCCAGCCTGCTGGTGGGCCTGATCGGCTCGCTTGTCTTGTTCGCCGCCACAGTGCTGGGACGTTTCATCCCGTACCTGTCCGGCGATTTCAAGGACCGGCCCGAGGCGCCGGCGCATGTCGTGGCCAGGGAAGCTTCCACCCCGGCGCGAAAGCCACGCGCACCCAAGGCGCCCAAGCCCGAATCAGGCCCCGGTCCGTCCAAGGCCGGCGGCAAGGCAGGTGGCCTGTTTGGCGGCGCGGGTGCCGGGTCTTCCGCCGTTCATTCGGGCACTTCTGCCCAGCCGGGCTCTCCTGCCCAGCCGGGCTCTTCCGCCGTTCAACCGGGCGCTTCCGGACAGCCGGGCGGCGGAAACCCGGGCCCCAGCCCTGAGCCCGTCCGTTCCGGCCAGGTTCCCGCCACCGCGCCCCCGACCGCGCCCGCGACCGCGGCCGTCCCCGTGACCGCCGCCGGGGGTGCCGCCGCAGCGTCCAGCACACCGCCCGCCGAAGCTGGTCCTGCCGCAAGCGCCCCGGCTGCCGGTCCGGCTGCCTCCACGCCGGTGTCAACCGCTCCCGAAGCTTCCGACCGGACTCCCGACGTGGACGCGGGCCCGCCCACCCAGGCGGCCGACGTCGTCCGTCCTGCCCCGACGCCTGAACCGGAGGAGACCCAGCATGGCGAGGTTCCCGCTGCCCATGCCCCGCAGGCGGCATGGGAGCCGCCCGCCGCCACCGCAGTGCACCAGCAGGTCCAGGTGGAGCAGCCCATTGGAGCGACCGTGGACCCGGCCAGCCGGCATGACGAAACCGACGGGCAGCCGATCCACGAAGCCTTTTGGTTCGCGGTGGCACAGCACCGCACCGCGTTCGACCCCCGCACCGGCGCCCCGGCATTCGTCATTGAACCCGGCGGGTGGGTGCTGGCCCTGGAGGACCGCGGCCACGAGTTCCTGGTCCAGCACACCGACGGGCGGCTGGGCGTCCTGCGCGACCTCAGCAACATCGAGCGCGGCTGACGCCGTGGCCGGGACACGCACCAAGACCGGCCAGGCCGCAGGAATGCCCGTGGTCTCGTCCGAATCCGTCCTGGCACTGAAGCGGCGGGCGCGGCGTATCCACCGGGCCCTGGCCGAAAAGTATCCCTACGCGCATGCGGAGTTGGATTTCCGCAACCCGTTCGAGCTGCTCGTCGCCACGGTCCTGTCCGCCCAGACCACCGACGTCACCGTCAACCAGGTGACGAAAGTGCTGTTCGCCCGCTGGCCCGACGCGAAATCCCTTGCCGAAGCGGACCCCGCGGAGCTTGAAGCCATCCTCAAGCCCACCGGATTCTTTCGCGCGAAGGCGCGGAACGTCCTGACGCTGTGCGGACGGCTGGTGGACGACTTTGACGGCGAGGTCCCCGGGCGGATGGAGGACCTGGTCACGCTGCCCGGTGTGGGCCGCAAGACCGCCAACGTGGTGCTGGCCAATGCCTTCGGCATCCCCGGCATCTCGGTGGACACCCATTTCGCCCGGCTGGCCAAGCGGTTCGGGTGGACCCAGTCCGAGGACCCGGTGCAAATCGAACAGGATGTTGCGGAGCTGTTCGAGCGGCGGGACTGGACCATGCTGTCCCACCACGTGATCTTCCACGGCCGGCGCGTCTGCCACGCCCGGAAGCCCGCCTGCGGTGCGTGCCCGGTGGCCACCTGGTGTCCCAGTTACGGGCTGGGCGAGACGGACCCCGTCAAGGCCGCCAAGCTCCTGAAGTATGAACTCGCGCCCGGCAACGAGGCCCTCCTGGATCAGTACCTGGCGGAACAGCACCGCGCCGCGGAGATCCGGATGGCGTCGCAGAAGAGAACCCCGTGAGCGCGCGGGACGATTTGGCGGAGCTGGTCCGCCGGGCGGAATCCGGAACGCCAGGGCCGGCCGATCCGCGCTGGGCTGCACTGACCGTGGATGCCGCGCGCGCCCGCAGGGCAGCGGTCCTGATGCTTTTCGGCGTCCTGGACGATGTCCCGGCCGAATCGGGCAAGCCGCTGGCGCCCGCGGACCTGGACGTCCTGCTCCTGGAACGCGCCCACACCCTTGGGTCCCATCCGGGCCAGGTGGCGTTTCCCGGCGGTGGCATCGACAGGGGCGAGACTGCGGTTGCTGCCGCCCTGCGGGAAGCCGAGGAGGAGACCGGACTGGATTCAGGCGGCGTGGAAGTACTGGGGACGCTCCAGGAGCTGGGGCTGGCGCACAGCAACTTCCTGGTGACCCCGGTGCTCGGGTGGTGGCAAGCGCCGTCGCCGGTCCGGGTGGTTGACTACGGCGAATCCGCCCAGGTGTTCCGAGTCCCCGTCCGGGACCTCCTGGACCCGGACAACCGCGTCATGGCCACCGTCCACCGTGCGGGCCGCACCTTCGACAGCCCGGCCTTCACTGTCAAGGGCGTGGTGGTGTGGGGGTTCACGGGGATTGTCTTGAGCGGCCTCTTCGACCAGCTCGGGTGGTCCGTTCCGTGGGACCGGAACCGGCTGCACCCCATTGGGGTTTAGGCCCTACGCCTGTTGCTGGCGCAGATCCACCACAATTCCGGTGGCGGCATTTTCGCGCATGGCATTGATGCCGTCGCGGAGCAGGTTCAGGGACTTGAATGTTGGCGAGACCGCAACGATGTTGCCCTCCGCATCGGTGAGCCGCAACCGATACGATTCGTCGCCTGTACGGTGTATTTCAAATCTTCCCGCCATGGACGGGGACCTCCCTGGTATGCGTCGTTGCATCAGCGTGTGGACCGGTCTGCATCAGTCGCCGCTTCGACTGTAACGTCCGTCACCGTGCCCGCATAGCTACCGCCGGGTAGATTACTTGGCGTTCCGCAATGGGCTGCGAGTGGCTGGCAGCAGCCTTTCGGGGCTCCTATTTGGCGAGGTTGTAGGAGTCGACGACCGCCAGGCTGACCGGGAACTCCACGGGAATTGGCCCGAACAGCAGCTCCTTCGCCGCGCGGGCAGACTCCTCGATCGCGCTGATGCAGGCGTCCACACCCTCCAATGGCGCGTGCACCATGACTTCGTCATGCAGGAAGAAGACGAGCTCACCGCCGGCTCCTCCGCCAGTGCCGGCTCCTCCGCCAGTGCCGGCCGTCCGCAAGGTGCGCAGCCGCCGTCGTAATTCCGCAAGCCAGCACGCCGCCCAGTCCGCAGCCGAGCCCTGTACCACGAAGTTCCGGGTGAAGCGCCCCCGGGACCGGGCGACGGACTCTGCCCGCCGCTGCTCCTCTGCCGTGGCGGAGCGCTGGCTCAGGTACCACCGCTCCGAGGGCGGAGGACTGCTGCGGCCAAGCCTTGTGGTCACCGTCCCGCCGGCCTCGCCCGCCCGGGCTGCCCGCTCCACGAAGTCGACGGCGCGCGGATAGGTCCGGGCAAGCTGCGGCATCAGCCGGCCCGCCTCGCCGGATGTGGCGCCGTACATGGCGCCCAGCAGGGCCATCTTCGCCTTGCCACGGTCGCCGCCGAAGCC
Source organism: Paenarthrobacter sp. 22069 (assembly GCF_052046035.1). Taxonomy (NCBI): domain Bacteria; kingdom Bacillati; phylum Actinomycetota; class Actinomycetes; order Micrococcales; family Micrococcaceae; genus Paenarthrobacter; species Paenarthrobacter sp. 22069. Next base: position 40,298 of record NZ_JBQEQF010000003.1, read on the forward strand.
CTTTGCAGCGATGCCGGCATACAGGTCCTGGTCCCGTGCCGCTTCCGCCATGATGGAGTCCTGTGCCAGGGCCACCAGGACCCGGGGTTCCAGCTGCGAGGCATCGGCGACGATGAGCTTGTGGCCCGGATCGGCGTGCACTGCCCCCCGGACCTGCCGTGGTATCTGCAGGGCCCCGCCGCCGCGCGACGCCCACCGTCCCGACACAACGCCGCCCACCACGTACTCCGGGCGGAACCTGCCGCCGGAGACCCAGGCGTCAAGCCAGGCCCACCCGTTGGCGGTGTGCAGCCGTGAGAGCTTCTTGTATTCCAGCAGGGGCTCGATGGCGGGGTGGCTGGACTCGCGCAGCTCCCATTTCCGCGTGCTCTTCACCTCGATCCCGTTGCGGTGCAGCGCCCGCATCAGGTCCTGCGGCGAGTCAGGGTTGAGTCCCGGGGAGTTGAGCAGTCCACGGAGTTCCGCGGCCAGGGCCTCCAGCCTCGCTGGACGCTGGCCTACCGGTGGGCGGGGCCCGAGGTGATCCACCAGGATTTGTTCGTGCAGGTCCTCCCGCCAAGGGACACCTGCGTGCTGCATCTCGGCAGCCACCATCGCCGCCGCGGACTCCGCCGCCAGCAGCAACTGGAGGCGGTTCCGGCGGTTTTCCGCTGTTTCCACCTCGCGCAGCGCCCCCTGCTGTTCCGCATATTCTGCGCGGAGGTCTTCGAGCGTCCACCCGCATGCCTGCCCGGCGCCGGGGTCATCGAACAGCGCCCCCTGGTCCGCAGGCGGGCGCGGAGGCTGCAGTGCCTTCGGCGGGAGGAGGGGATCCTCCGCCGGGACCCTGTCGGTGTTCCTGGCGTACGCGGTATGGGCACTGAACTGGGAAAACGCCAGGATGTTGCCGCACAGGGCCACGTCGTAGCAGCGCTCCACCTCCACTCCCGAGGCGAGCAGCGCCGGGTACCAGTCCTGGGTCCGGTGCCAGATCCAGCGGGGCGGCTGGCCGGCGGGGCGACGGACTTCGAGTTCGCGGACGACGGCGGGAAGGTCTCCGGGTGCCAGGACGCGGGGTTCGGGGTTGGCCGGGTTCGCCTGGCCCGCCGGCAGTATTTCCTGAAGCGCGACGCCGCGGGGATGGGCGGCGAGCAGCAGGTACATGTTCTTATTGTGCCCTGCCGGCGCGGGCCGACTGGGCCTGCGCCCGGCAGGTGGGGCCAGTGCCCGCCGGTCGAGGCGGCGTGGCTGCGCTTGAGCCGCGACGTTGGGATTGATCGGGGCCGCGGCCTTCCCTGAGGGTGCGCGGTTCGACATTGTCCACATAGGGGGTTTGCTCCCTTACCGGCATTTTGGCGCCGCGGCAGAGTGGCTCCATGAGCAGGCACCAACTCGACCCATCCCCTTCCAGGCCAGTCGATCCCACAGGTTCATCCCGGCGGCCAACGGGCCTGGCCCCACCAGCCCATGCGGACGCGGCAGCCGCGGGGACCCACGACGCTCTCACGGTTGGAATCCCATGGCTGCCGGAGAGGTCCGGGCCGGATACGTCGGTAACAGGTCAATCGGTGCCGGACGTTGCGGCCTTGGCCCCTGTGGTCCCCGGCCATCTGGCGCCGGACCCTTCGCGGGAGGTGCTGCTGGTCACTGCCTCCGTCGTCCTCCGCACCGAGGTGGAGCGCATTGTGGCTGCCGCGGGGGCGCATCTGCGTGTTGTCTCCGACCCACTGGATGGCGCGCGATACTGGGACGCGGCTTCCGCTGTCCTGGTGGGCAGTGATGTCCGCGAGCTGCCCCCACGGCGGCACGCCCCCGCCGTCATGGTGGGCCTCGACGGTGAGGGGGACAGCCTCTGGCATCTTGCGGCCGCACTGGGTGCAGAACGCGTCGCCGTGCTGCCCGACGCCGCAGCGTGGCTTGCCGACCACCTCAGCCGGTCGCGCTCTCCGGGACCGGGAGGGCTTGTCCTTGGCATTACCGGCGGCTGCGGTGGTGCGGGCGCCACAACAGCGGCCATTTGGATTGCCCAGGCCGCCGGAGGGCTGGGTGCCCGTGTCCTGTTGGTTGACGGCGACCCCTGGGGCGGAGGCGTGGAACTGGCGCTTGCCGCCGAGGAAACCCCGGGCCTGCGCTGGCCGGACCTCGCCGAAGCCCGCGGAAGCATTGATCCCCTGCAGCTTGCCGATTCCCTCCCAGTGGCCGGAGGGTTCTCCTTCCTGTCATGGCCTGCCACCCGGGAGCAGCTTGTCCCGGTCCCTGCCGCAGCCACAGCGGGAGTGCTGGACGCTGCCCGCCGCGGCTATGAACTGGTGGTGGTGGACGTCGGACGGGGCGCCGGACCGCTTCATACGATGGCTTGGGACTGCGACCGGATCATGATGGTGGTGCCTGCGCAGCTCAAGGCAGCAGTCGCGGCACTGAGGCTGCTCCAGGAGTTTCCTCCGGTGGAGGCGGCGCTGCTGGTACGCGGGCGGCCCGGGGCGGCGCTGGACGGTTCCCTGATCGCCGACGCCATAGGACTCCCGGTGCAGGGGCGCATACCCGAGCTGCGCGGTGTCCCGGGCGCCATGGAAACGGGAAGGCTGCTTGACCTTGGCAAGCGGCGGACTATCCGGCAGTTCGGAGCCTCCGTGTTCGATTGGCTTGGCGCGGACCTGCACGCGGGGGCCATGGCATGAGCAGGTCCCCTGCCGGTCCGGTTCCCGCCCGTGAACCGGACCGGGCCACACCAACTGAAGGTTTGGGCGCTCGGCGCAGGGCCAGGATCCTGGCAACGAACCAGGCCGGCGACCAGGCGCGAAGCAGGGAAGTGGCCGGCAGCGGCAGGACCGTCGATGCCGGCCTGCTGGAATCAGTCCGCCAATCGATGATGGCGGAGGCCGGAACTGTAACTCCTTCGCGGGTGGCGGCCGCCGTCCAGGCCAGCGGCAGGCTGCTGGGGACTGCGGGGTCCCTGGCCGCCGTGGAGAGGATCAGCGCCGAGCTGAATGGGCTTGGACCGCTGCAGGTCCTCACCCGGAACCCCGCTGTGACGGACATCTTTGTCAACGCCCCCGACTCCGTGTGGGTGGACCAGGGCGGCGGCATCGAGCGCGTTCCGGTCCAGTTCGACAACGAGTCACAGCTGCGGGCGCTGGCCTGCAGGCTCGTGGCTGCGGGTGGCCGCCGCCTTGACGACGGTTCACCTTGCGTCGACGTCCGGCTTGCCGGCGGCTACCGTGTCCATGCCGTGTTGCCGCCGGTTTCCACCTCAGGGACCCTGCTGAGCGTCCGGATCCGCAGGGAAAGGGTCTTCAGCATGGCGGAGTTGGGCTCGGGCGGCATGTTCAGCCCGGGCGTGCAGGACGTGCTCGAGAAGATTGTCGAAAGGAAACTGAGCTTCCTGATCAGCGGCGCTACGGGCTCGGGGAAGACAACCCTGCTGTCCACCATGCTGGGCCTGTGCCCAGCCGGGGAGCGGCTTGTCCTGATCGAAGACGCAGCAGAATTGAATCCCGTCCATCCGCACGTGGTGGCCCTCGAATCACGGCACGGAAACCTTGAGGGCGGCGGCGCCGTGGACCTGGGGGAGCTCGTCCGGCAGGCGCTGCGGATGCGTCCCGACAGGTTGGTGGTGGGTGAATGCCGCGGCGCTGAAGTGCGCGAACTCCTCACCGCCATGAATACCGGCCACAGCGGAGGCGGAGGCACCATCCACGCAAACACCGCCGCAGCGGTGCCCGCCAGGCTTAACGCCCTTGGCGCCCTGGCGGGCCTGGGCCCCGACGCCGTTCGGCGTCAAGCGGCCAGCGCCCTGGATGCCGTTATCCATGTCGGAAGGACAGCGCGGGGCAGGAAAGTGCTGTGCATTGGTCTTATGACAGACGCCGCGGAGGGGCTCACCGTGATTCCGGCCATTGAAGAATCCGGGGCCCCCGGTCCTGCATGGCCGGCGCTGGCTGCCCGGCTGGGGATGGACCCGGGAGGAATCCTGTGACGCTCCTCCTCATCATGGTCCTCTGCGGCGCGGCGCTCCTGCTGCTCAAACGGCCAATGAACCCCGCGTCCCGGCTGCGGTCGGCCACCACAGGCAAAAGCCGACGAGTGCCAGGTTCCATGAGGCGCCGGATACTGCCATGGGGACGGGGCGCCGGCAGGACGGCAGTGATGCTGGGAACAAACCTGACCCTGGTGGTGCAGCAGTTGGCGGCATTGCTCAGGGGCGGACGGACGGCCGGGCGGCTGTGGGACGAGCTCTGGACGGTCTATGGCGCCGCGCCGGCTGGTGGACAGCTGCCACCGAATGGACTTCCGTCAAGGCAGGTGCTGTCAGAAGGTTCAACTGCCGTGCTGGGCTCCGCCCGTGCGGCTGCGGCAACAGGGGATCCCGTAGCCGCGGCAATTCGGGTGGCCGTAGCTGCGGCTTTCCCGCGAAGGGACAGGGAAGCCAGGACCTGGTCCGAACTCGCTGCCTGCTTCGACATCGCTGAAGCCAGCGGATGTCCGCTTGCCGACGTGCTCACCAGGTTCGCGGCGCAGCTGGAAGCGGAAGACGACGCGGATGCGGCCCGGCAAACCGCCCTTGCCGGGCCCAGGGCGACAGTGCGCCTCCTGACCTGGCTTCCACTGATGGGCCTGGGCCTTGGCGCTGCCCTGGGCGTCGATCCTCTGGCCACCCTCCTGGGGACACCTATCGGACTGGCTGCGTTGTTTGCAGGTGTGGTCCTCACCGCCGCCGGGAGGGCCTGGTCCGCGCGGCTGGTGGCGGCAGCCGCAGGGACAGGAGCGGCATGACGCCGTTCTGGCCTTCCGGTATTGCGCTGTTCCTGCTCCTGGCGGCCGGCGCCTGGCTGGCCTGCCCCGGGCACGACGCATCGCGCCGGCGGCTGCGCCACCTCACCAGTGGAGCGCCGCCGGGAAGGCAGGCCGCAGCGACGGGGCCGGTAACGGAACCCGGGAGCGGCCTGAAAGATACCGCCATGATGCTCGAACTGGTGGCCGCGATGCTGGATGCCGGAGCCGGGATAGGACGTTCCCTGGAACTGGTGGCTGCTTCGGCGGCACCCCAGTACAGGGACTCCCTCCGGCCAGTGGCATCCGCGCTGGCCATCGGCGCCGACTGGGATACGGCCTGGCGCAGCTCCGCCGTACGCCTCCCCGGGGTCCTGGAGCTTCGTGATGCCCTGGGCTTCGCCGCGCTCACGGGCGCGCCCTCGTCCGCGATCCTCTACGCCCAGGCCGCACGGCTGCGTCGTGAGCGGTTCCGCGCTGCGGAAAAGCGGGCCGCATCGCTCGGCGTGAAGTTGGTGGTGCCGCTGGGCCTGTGCTCGCTCCCGGCCTTTATTTGCCTTGGCGTCGTCCCGGTGCTGCTCGCCCTGGTGCCGTCCGGGTCCTAGCATTCCGGGCTTCCTCCGCACTGGTTCCTGGCGTGTGCTCCGTTTTCGTGCGCCATCAATCCACCCCACGACCGGCGTCATCCCCTCCTCCACAGCGGGAGAGCAACCGTGCTTTTCCACTTAGCGCACCACCTCCCTTACCGGTTCCAGCGCAGCCGGGAAGAGTCAAGGCAGCCGGGAACCCTCCCGGCCGACCATCGAAAGGAACCACATGTCCAGCAACCGCTACCGCCGCCACTACTCCGCGGGAACATCCGCGCTCGCCGTATCCCGGCCCAGGCGAGGGGAAGGGGATGGCCGCCTGCGAAGGACGGGAATGCCTGCCATGCCTCCACGTCCCACTGACAACGCCTCCGCCGTCAACGCCTCCACGATCAACACGGCGGTCCAGGGTGCGTCGGCCACGCCTCCGGGCAATGTGGTGGAGCTGTTCCCGGGATCCAGCGTTACTCCAAAGGCTCGGCGCAGCCCACGGCTTCGGGCATCGGAGGCCGGCATGGCCACGGCGGAGTACGCCATCGCCACTCTTGCCGCCGTCGGATTCGCCGGGCTGCTGGTGTTCATCCTCCGCAGCGATGAGGTACGCGGCTTCCTGCTCAACCTCATCCGAACCGCCCTGGCCCTGCCGTGACCCTTTCGCCTCCCGCGCAGTGCGGGCGGAGGCTCCCTGACCGGCGCCCGAAGTCCCAGGTCCTCCCTAACTCGGCCTGGAGCCCGCGGGGACGGCGTGGGTTGGGGATGCGGGCGGCTGCCGCAGGGTGCATGGCCCGCAACACCCCGAACCGGGGACAGCAGGGGCCTGCCAATGCCCGCGGCACAGTGACCGCGGAGTTTGCGGTGGCACTGCCCGCAGTGCTGGCGCTCCTGGCCATGCTTCTGGCAGGTGCCGCGGCCGGGATGACCCAGCTCCGCATCGAGGAGGGAGCCCGTGCCGGTGCCAGAGCACTCGCCCGGGGCGATGATCCGGCCGCGGTGGAGCGGACGGTCAGGGTGCTCGCCGGCGGTTCTGCTGCCGCCTCCGTTGCTGCCGATGGCGAATGGTTCACCGTCACAGTCACAGACCACGTGCCCGGGCCGCTGGGCTCCTCCATCCCCTGGATACTCACTGCACGCGCCTCGACACGCAGCGAGACGGCCGGAACCGGAGCCGCGAGCGGAACAGGCCCCGGCCTCGGAGGGGCGGACGGCAGGAGTACCGGATGAAGGGGAATGCCGGCTGGGTAGGCTGCGTCGAGGATCATTGCTGCGTGGACCGGGTGGGTGGTCGTGAGCGTGGTTCGGGGACCGTCCTGGCCGCGGCGCTGGCACTCGTCGTCATGATGGCCATGGGCGTCATGCTGTTGCTTGCCCAGTCAGCAGTCCTGGCGAGCAGGGCGGCTGCGGCTGCTGACCTTGCCGCCCTTGCTGCAGCAGACACGCTACGGGGCATTACGAACGGTGATCCCTGCATGGTGGCCGCCGAGGTCGCGGCCCGCCACGGCGCCACTCTGGCCAGCTGCTCTGAAGGCCCGGGCCAGACCGTCGAGGTGCGGACCGAGCTTGGCGGGAACCCCCTGCTGGGCGCAGCAACCGGGCATGCCCGGGCGGGTCCACCGCCGTAGGAAAGCCCGTCCGTGTCCAGGGGTGACAAGTACCGTGGCCGGTTTCCTGCCGGGACACAGCAACGGGTGATCAGCCGCGTGCTTCCACTTCCACTCCGGAGGCCTCGGTCGCGTCCTTGAGCAGAACCTCCAGCAGCGTCACCGCGGCGGCCTTGTCCAGCGGGTTGTTCTTGTTGCCGCACTTCGGGGACTGGACGCAGGACGGGCAGCCGGACTCGCACTCGCAGGCCTTAATGGCGTCGCGGGTCGCCGCGAGCCACACCTTGGCCTTGTCGAAACCCCGCTCGGCGAACCCGGCCCCGCCGGGGTGTCCGTCATATACGAAGATGGTGGGCACCCCGGTGTCGGCGTGCAACGCGGTGGAGACCCCGCCGATGTCCCAGCGGTCGCTGGAGGCAACGAGCGGTAGGAGTCCGATCGCCGCGTGCTCGGCGGCATGCAGGGCCCCCGGGAACTGGGCCTCAATCAGTCCTGCCCCCGTGAGCGAGCGGTTGTCCACCACGAACCACACCGCCTTCGTGAAGAGCTCACGCGCCCCCAGTTCCAGCGGCTCTTCGCCCAGGACTTCATTGGAAATCAAGGCCTTGCGCTGGAAGGAGACGACCTGTGTAGTAACTTTCACATCACCGAAATGCACGGTGATGTCACCCCATTGCATGCTCCGGAGGGTGTCCAGCACCTCGATCTGGGTCACATCACGCGCGGTGGTGTAGTAGTCAGGGTTCGCCCGTCGCACCATGACGCAGTGGTCGTCTTCGTTCAGGTCCTCCACCACGTAGGTATCTCCCTGGTGCACATAGACGGCGCCGGTGTGGGCCTGGTAGTGGGTCTGCGGCGAGTCCATGGTCCCCAGCAGGGAGCCTGTTTCGGCGTCGACGATGCTGACCGGGCCTCCCCCGTCGGCCCGCAGGTTGACCATGGCCGCGGCGCTCTGCGAATGGGTCCAGAACCAGCCGGCAGGGCGCCGCCTCAGGTATCCCTGGGCCACCAGCCGGTCCAGGAGCATTTCGGCGGTGGGGCCGAACAGGTCAAGCTCTGCCGGGTCCAGCGGAAGTTCCGCTGCGGCAGCGCACAGGTGCGGTCCCAGGACGTAGGGGTTGGACGGGTCGAAGACGGTGGCTTCAACGGACACGTCGAAGATAGCTTCGGGGTGGTTTACCAGGAACGTGTCCAGCGGATCGTCACTGGCTACGAACGCGGCTATGGCATCCTGTCCGGCCCGGCCGGCCCTGCCGATCTGCTGGAACAGGGAGGCCCGCGTTCCCGGCCACCCGGCCACCAGGACCGCGTCCAGGCCGGAAATGTCGATTCCCAGTTCCAGAGCTGAGGTGCTGGAGACCCCCAGCAGCTGGCCGGACCGCAGTGCTTTCTCCACCGCGCGCCGCTCTTCCGGCAAGTATCCGGAGCGGTAGGCGGCCACCCGCTGCGGGAGGCTGGGGTCCACCTCGTCAAGGAGCCGCTTGGTGATGGCGGAGATGGTCTCGGCGCCGCGGCGGGACTTGATGAAGGCAATGGTCCGGATCCGGGCGGAAACCAGGTTGGCGAGCAGGTCGGAGGTTTCGGCGACGGCGGTCCGCCGCTCCTTGGCCCCGTTCTCGCCCCGGACTTCCGTCAGGGCCGGCTCCCACAACGCCACCGTCGTGGCCCCATGGGGCGAACAATCCTGGGACACTGCCTTCACGGGGGCGCCGATAAGGCGGGAGAACGATACGTCGGGCTCGGACGCGGTGGCGGATGCGGCAATGAAAACCGGTTCGGGGAAGGCGGTTCCGGCCCCGTAGTAGGCGCAGATCCGGCGAAGCCGGCGCATCAGGTTGGCCACATGTGATCCGAACACGCCCCGGTAGCTGTGGGCCTCGTCCACGATGACGTAGCGCAGCCGGCGGAAGAAGCCGGCCCACCAGGCATGGTTGGGAAGGATGCCGAAGTGGAGCATGTCGGGGTTGGCCAGGATGAAGTTGGCGTGGTCCCTGATCCACCGGCGGGCGGCGGGATCCGTGTCGCCGTCGTACGTTTCCGCCCGTACCGTAGGCAGCCGCAGGGCGCGGATGGCATTCAACTGGTCGGCGGCCAGCGCTTTGGTGGGGGAGAGGTACAAGGTGACGGCGCCGTCGTCGTGGATCTTTCCCGGGTCCGCCAGCACGCGGAGTTCGGAACGGTGGATCGCGTCCAGTGCCGGCAGCTGGTAGGCCAGCGACTTTCCGGAGGCAGTCCCGGTGGCCACCACAACGTGCTCACCGGAGTGGGCTGCGTCGGCGGCGTCCACCTGGTGCCGGTAGGGCTCGCGGATGCCCAGGGACGCGTAGGCCTCGGCGATATCCGGATGCACCCATGCCGGCCACGGCGCGTGGACCGCATCGCGTGCCGGGATGGTGCGGACATGACGGAGCTGCTCCGGTTCCGGGCCGCGGCCCAGCAGGGGAATCAGCGAGTCATGGGGGTTCACCCCACCATTCTTTCATCCGATGCGCCGCGGCAGCCCACAGTTCGCCCACGGGAAACCCGGGACTCCGGCTCCGCCTGCGAGGCTGCGTCAGCTCAGGGATAGGTCCGATCCGTCATGCGATGCGGAAAGCATCAGGACCCGGGCCACGACGGACCAGCCGAGATGCGAATACAGCTTCTGCCCGTCCACGGACGCCAGCAGAAGGCCGGTCCGGATGCCGCGGCCGGACGCCTGGGCCGCCAATGCCCGCATGATCAGGCTCCCCAGGCCCCTGCGCTGGAATGCCGGCTGGGTGATGATCTTGTCGAAGACGGCGGTATCGCCCACCACAAAGGCCTGGCCGCTCGCCGCGACCCCGTCCCGCGAACGGACTTCGGCGTAATAGACGCCGTCCTGTTCGTACGTGGAAAGGCTCAGGTCGTCATCGGAAAGCCACGGGTCCTCCGCGTCCTGGGTTTCCATGTCAACGATCATCATCGCCTGCGAATCGGAGGTGACATTCAGGCCCTGCCGGCCTGCCATCGCCGCATACCGGGAGGGGTCGTTGGTGAGGATGGTCAGGACCCGGGCCGGGGCCTCCGCCGTCCTGCCGGCCAGCGCGGCGAATTCGTCATCAGTGGGTTCGGAGGCAAAGACTTCCCACTCCCCGCTGGTGTCAGCCCGGAGCGCGGCTGGAAAGCGGCCTTCGGAGGAGGTCCGGTAGCCGCGACATCCGGACCAGCCCGCAACCCACACTTCAAGCAGGCCAGTGATGTCTTCAACCACGGTTTCCGGACTCATGGCAAGAGATTATTCCAGCCGGGTCGCCAGCAACAGGGGGTGGCGAAGAGCTTATGCAATTGTGATCAGCACCAGCCGCCCGAAGGCAGCGGCAGAATCCGTCCGGCACCCCAGCCGGTACCCTTAAATACGTGGCTTTAAACAAGATTGTTCTCTTTTACGGCTTTACCCCCATCGCGGATCCGGACGCGGTGCGGCTTTGGCAGCGTGCCCTGTGCGAGAAGCTGGGTCTGACCGGCCGCATCATCATCTCCAAGGACGGGATCAACGCCACGGTGGGCGGGGAAATCGGCGCCGTTAAGCAGTATGTCAAGACCACCCGCGAGTACCCAGGGTTCCGCGGCATCGACGTCAAATGGTCCGACGGCGGTGCGGAGGACTTCCCCCGGCTCAGCGTGAAGGTGCGGGACGAGATTGTTTCCTTCGGAGCCCCCGGCGAACTCAAGGTCGATGCCAACGGCGTGGTGGGCGGCGGAAAGCACCTCAAGCCCGAGGAACTGCACCAACTGGTGGACGCCCGGAAGCGGGACGGCGGGGAGGTCGTGTTCTTCGACGGCAGGAATGCCTTCGAAGCCCAAATCGGCCGGTTCAAGGACGCGGTTGTCCCGGACGTGGCCACCACCCACGACTTCATCAAGGAACTGGACTCCGGCAAGTACGACGCCCTGAAAGACAAACCGGTGGTCACCTACTGCACCGGCGGCATCCGCTGTGAGGTCCTCTCCAGCCTCATGGTGAACCGCGGCTTTAAAGAGGTCTACCAGCTGGACGGCGGCATCGTCCGGTACGGCGAAACGTTCAAGGACCAAGGACTCTGGGAAGGGTCGCTCTACGTCTTCGACAAACGCATGCACCTGGAGTTCAGCGACGAGGCCAAGACCATTGGCCAGTGCGTGCGCTGCTCGGCGCCCACCCACAAGTTCGAGAACTGCTCCAACCCCAGCTGCCGCACGCTGACGCTGTACTGCGCCGAGTGCGCCGCAAGCCCCGAGACACTCCAGTGCCCCGGCGGCTGCGCGGCGGCCTGACGCCAGGCGGATTCCCGGAAAGACACCCCGCAGGCAACACCCGCCCGGGCCCGGGCCCAGGTCTGGGCCCGGCCCGCGATCCGGCCTGCTGATGATCCTCAGAGCCGGCGCACCCGGAACGCGAAGTTGGCTGGGGTCCTGGCCTCCAGCCTGACCATCAGGACGCTGTCCGTGGACAGGTAGATGACGTTTTCGCGGTTGATTCCGCATCTCAGGGCCAGGTCCATCAGGGTGAGGGTCTCGGTGCGCACCGTGAAGGTGACCCTGCGCTGGCTCCGGCAGGCGATGGCCAGGCTGTAGGTTCCGGTCTCCAGTACTGGCGACAAAATGGTCTGCACTTCCCCGTCGCCCAGGATCCCGGCATCGGCCTGGACTACCGGGCCCGTGCCGTCCGGGAGCGCCTGGAAGACCCAGTCGGGCAGATCGGCGGCGCTGACCGGGTCCTGTTGCAACGGGTCCCGGGTCGAGGCTGGAACCGGGGCCACGGTTGCGGTGCTTTGCGCGTCGGCCGCCCGGCCGTCGTCGTACGTATATTCACAGCCGGCCAGCGCACCTGCCGCAAGCACCAGCCCAAGGGCGACGGCGCCCGCCGGCTTCGGTGCCAGGGGCGCCCGTGCTGTCCTTCGGGAAAGTGGCGCGGGGGTTCCCCGCACGCTGGGCATAGTCAGACTTTATGCCCGCAAGGAGCTGCGGACCAGAGCCGGAAGACGGTTACTGCACCGGCGCCAGCTGGTAGGCGTAAAGCAGCGGAGCATCCACGCTGGAGCTGCTGATTTCCACCCGACCGGCCGCGGGCAGGCTGACCTTGGTGGTCTCCCGCCGGCCGTTGCAGGCTGCCCCTGCTTCCGTCACCGGCTTGCCGTCCAGTGTCACGGCGAAGAAGGCCTTGCCGGTGCCATCGCACACCGCCGTGAGCAGGTAGTTGCCGGCAGGCACCCTGGCGGCTTCCTGCACGATGCGGTCCCGGTTGAGGATCTTGCCGGAGTCCTGGAGCACAACACCCGGAGGTGTCGTGGGTAGGGCCGTGGCCCGCCATTTGGGGACGTCGGCGTTTTCCACGGAAGTCGCCGGCGAGCAACCCGCCAGGGCGAAGCTGAGGCCCGCGGCAACAACTGCCGCCGGCAGCAGGCGGCGCGCCGCAGCTGCTGCCCGGCGGGCACGCGGAATGAAGGCAAGGCGGGAAGGCATGGCTCCACCGTACCCCCGCGGCAACGCCGGACTAAACTTGGGCGGTGCCTAGATCCCCTTACGAGTTCACCGCCGGCAACACCCCCGATGCGCCCCGCAGCGACCTCCCGGACCTGCTGGCCGCCCTCGCTGCAGACCTGCACCGCCTGGACTACACGCTCGACGGCGTCGCCCGGCTGCTGGGCCCCACGGCCTCCGCGGCACTGAACCGGGACCAGATCATTCCCGCGCTGCTCGCTGCCGAGCGGGCAGTCGCGGAGGACGACGGCGCCGCGCCGCTTGCCGCCGTCGTCCGCTTGTGGCTCCTGGCCGAGCCCCAGGACCGGGCAACGCTCGACGACGCGCTGCCGGGCACCGGCGCGAAGGGCCTCGTGGACCTGGGGCTGGTGCAGCCCGTCCCCGGCTCGGACCTGCTCACGGCCAAGGCGGACCTGCGGCCGTACGGCTGGGACAAGAATGAGGACGGCAGCGGCGGTGCCGAACTGTGGGTGGCCAGCGACCTTGCCGCCCACCAGCAGGCCGGTGTGCTGCGGCACGACCACGTCCTTGGCATCGGGCAGGCATCCACAACCCTGGTGCAGACCACCATCCGCCGGCACACCGAGCGCGCGCTGGACCTGGGCACCGGCTGCGGCATCCAGGCCTTCCACCTGCTGCACCACTGCCAGCACGTGACCGCCACCGACATCTCCGCGCGCGCCCTGGCGTACACGAGGTTCAACATCCTGCTCAATGCGGACGCGCTGTCCGTCGACCCGGAGCGCCTCGAAGACCGGGTCAGCCTCCGTCTGGGGTCGCTCCTGCAGCCGGTGGCCGGGGAAGAGTTCGGCCTGGTGGTGTCCAACCCGCCGTTCGTCATCACCCCGCGCAGCGCCGGCGAGGACGCGGCTGACCAATTCACCTACCGTGACGGCGGCCTGCCGGGCGATGGGATTGTGTCCGCCCTGGTGGCAGACCTGCCCGGCATCCTGGCGCCCGGGGGCTGGGCGCAGATGCTGGGGAACTGGGAAGTTCCCGCCGACAGCAGCTGGGATGAGCGGCCAAAGTCCTGGGTGCGGCCTGGAACGGACGCCTGGTTCATCCAGCGCGAGCAGGTCAGCCCCGAACAATACGCCGAAACCTGGCTGCAGGACGCGTCCGAGTCCCGGGACCGGCAGCATTACCGGGAGGCGTACGCCGCCTATCTTGCGGACTTCGAATCCCGGAACGTTGAGGGAATCGGCTTCGGCATGGTGTGGCTGCGGCGTCCGGCCGAAGGGCGGCAGGCTTCCATCAGCCGCTTCGAGGAAATCACGTACCCCATCGGGCAGCCCATCGGACCCCACCTGGGGGCCGCCGTCGACCGGAGCGATTGGCTGGACCTGCACGATCTTGCCGGCACGCACTTGCTCGTGGCCGACGACGTCACCGAGGAACGCCACCAGCGCCCCGGGGCCGAGCACCCGGGGGTGATCCTGCTCCGGCAGGGTGCCGGGCTGCGCCGCACCAACCTGATGAGCACCGAGCTGGCCGGCTTCGTGTCGGCGTGCGACGGCGACCTGGCGGCCGGACAGATCGCCGGGGCTCTGGAAGCACTCCTGGGCGGCGGGGAGGGGTTCGACGCCGGGACTTTCCAGGGTGCGCTGCTCGCCGACGTGGCCAACCTGATCCGGGACGGCTTCCTGCTTCCGGCCGGGAATCCGGCCCTGGAGTAGGCCCCCTCAAGCCCTCAACGGAGCCCCGTCTTTTCCACATGAATGCGCACGATTCCCCAAAATATGGTGAACTAGGCGAACATGGGCTCATCTGCCCCAGCAACCTTTTTCTGTAGGAGCACCGTGCCAAGCAAGGCCAAAACCGGCAAGAAACTCGTGATTGTGGAGTCTCCGGCCAAGAGCAAGACCATCGCCAAGTACCTGGGCGAGGGCTTCATCGTTGAGGCCTCCATCGGTCACATCCGCGACCTGCCGCAGCCCTCCGAACTCCCCGCCGAGCTGAAGAAATCCTCCGTCGGCAAGTTCGCCGTCGACATTGAGCACGACTTCAAGCCCTACTACGTGGTGTCCCCGGACAAGAAGAAAAAGGTCACCGAGCTCAAGGCCGCGCTCAAGGATGCCGACGAACTCTATCTCGCAACCGATGGGGACCGCGAGGGCGAAGCCATCGCGTGGCACCTGCTGGAAGTGCTCAAGCCCAAGGTCCCGGTCTACCGGATGACGTTCGGTGAAATCACCAAGGAAGCCATCCAGCGCGCCATGGGCAACCTGCGCGACGTGGACCAGGACCTGGTGGACGCCCAGGAAACCCGCCGCGTCCTGGACCGCCTCTACGGCTACGAAATCTCGCCCGTGCTGTGGCGCAAGGTGGCCCGCGGCCTGTCCGCCGGGCGCGTGCAGTCGGTGGTGACCCGCATGGTGGTGGACCGCGAACGCGAACGCATGGCCTTCAGGGCTGCCTCCTACTGGGACCTGACCGGCCAGTTCGGCGCGGATTCGGGCTCCTTCAAAGCCAAGCTCGCCGCCGTGGACGGCTCCAAGGTGGCGTCCGGCCGGGACTTCAACGACAACGGCGAACTCACCTCCCGGAACGTGGCCCACCTCAACGAGGAACTGGCAACGTCCCTGGCTGCCGGGCTGCAGAACGCCGAGTTCCGCGTCCGCTCGGTGGACACCAAGCCGTACACCCG
Organism: Paenarthrobacter sp. 22069; assembly: GCF_052046035.1. Classification (NCBI taxonomy): domain Bacteria; kingdom Bacillati; phylum Actinomycetota; class Actinomycetes; order Micrococcales; family Micrococcaceae; genus Paenarthrobacter; species Paenarthrobacter sp. 22069. Next base: position 55,360 of record NZ_JBQEQF010000003.1, read on the forward strand.
CCGCCCCGCGGCCCCGTTCACCACTTCCACGCTCCAGCAGGAAGCCGGGCGCAAGCTGCGCTTCTCCTCCAAGAGCACCATGCAGATCGCCCAGCGGCTGTATGAAAACGGCTACATCACTTATATGCGTACGGACTCCTCCGCCCTGAGCGATGAGGCCATCACCGCAGCCCGCCGGCAGGCCTCTGAACTGTATGGCCCGGAATACATTCCGCAGTCGCCTCGGGTGTACACGAACAAGGCCGCAAACGCCCAGGAAGCCCACGAGGCCATCCGCCCCGCCGGTGACTCCTTCCGCACCCCCGCCCAGGTGGCCAAGCAGCTCTCCGGGGACGAGTTCCGCCTCTACGAACTCATCTGGAAGCGCACCGTTGCCTCCCAGATGGGCGATGCCAAGGGCTCGACAGCGACCATCCGGCTCGGTGCTGTGTCCACTGACGGGCGTGACGCTGAGTTTTCCGCCTCCGGCACGGTGATCACGTTCCCCGGCTTCCTCGCAGCGTACGAGGAAGGCAAGGACGAGACCCGCGGCGACGACGATTCCGACGAAGCACGGCGCCTGCCCAACGTGGCCAAGGGCGACGCCCTCACGGCGTCGGACATCCAGGCTCTGGGCCACGAGACTTCGCCGCCGCCGCGGTATACGGAAGCGTCCCTGACCGCGGAGCTGGAAAAGAAGGGCATCGGACGCCCGTCGACCTACGCCTCCACCATCTCCACCATCCAGGACCGCGGCTACGTCCGGAAGCAGGGCTCGGCGCTGGTTCCCAGCTGGATCGCTTTCTCCGTGATCCGCCTCCTGGAGCAGCACTTCTCCGACTACGTGGACTACGAGTTCACGGCGGACATGGAAGGCGACCTGGACAAGATCGCCAACGGCCAGGAAGCCGGCGCATCGTGGCTCCGGCACTTCTACTTCGGTGAAGGCTCCGATCCGGGCCTGCTGAGCATCGTCAACAACCTGGGCGAGATCGATGCCCGGGAAATCAACTCGATTCCCATCACGGACCAGATCACCCTCCGGGTGGGCAAGTTCGGTCCGTACCTGGAAAGCTCTGCCGCCGTCGTGGACCCGAAGACCGGGGAGATCGTGGAATCGGCCCGCGCCAACGTCCCCGAGGACCTGGCCCCGGACGAACTGACCGCAGCCAAGGCCGTTGAACTGATGGAGACGGCTGCGCCGGAGGAACGGGTGCTCGGCGCCGATCCCCACACGGGGCACACGGTGGTGGCCAAGAACGGCCGCTACGGCGCCTACGTCACCGAGATCATCCCCGAGATGACCGACGAGGAACTGGCCAGGCAGCCGGTGGAGTACTACAAGAACGGCAAGCCCAAGCCGCCCAAGAAGCCGGTCAAGGCCAAGCCCCGGACGGGCTCGCTCTTCCAGTCCATGACGGTCGAAACCGTCACCCTGGACGAGGCGCTGCAGCTCATGAGCCTGCCGCGCGCGCTGGGCGAGGACGCCGAAGGCAACCTCATCACCGTGCAGAACGGCCGGTTCGGTCCGTACCTGAAGAAGGGGACCGATTCCCGCTCCATCGGGTCGGAAGAGGAAATCTTCACCATCACCCTGGAACAGGCCCTCGAGATCTACTCCCAGCCCAAGCAGCGCGGTGCCCGTGCCGCGGTGCCGCCGCTGGCCGAGTTTGGCCCGGACCCGGTGTCGGAGAAGAACATCGTGGTGAAGGAGGGCCGGTTCGGTCCCTACATCACCGATGGCATCACCAACATCACGGTTCCCCGCGCCACCTCGCTGGAGGAGCTCACGCGGGAGCAGGCAGTTGAGCTGCTGGCCGAGAAACGGGCCAAGGGACCGGTCAAGCGGACCGCCACCCGCAAGGCACCCGCCAAGAAGAAGGCAACGGCCAAGAAGTAGCGTTTGCATGCGGTTCCGGATCGTGATCGGCTAGTCACATGACTGAACAGCAGGGAATTGACGACAGCAACCCGCTCAACGAGCTCGAGGAGAAGCTCGCCACCGGCGGGCAGCCCGATGCGAACCCCGTGGACGTCATTCTGTCGTTCCTGAACAGCGAAGTCTACATCATCAGCTCGGACACCGTGGAGGGCATGGACTCCCAGGTGGAGCCGCTGGTCCTCGCCAACGCCGACGGCGACCCCGTCCTTGCCGTCTTCTCGCACCCGAGCAGGGTGGACCAGCAGTACCTGGAAGCGGCCCCCAACGTGCTGGGCACGCAGGGCGCCGCGATCATTGCCAACCTTGGCGACGAACTGGGCATGGTGATCAATCCGGGTGCCGCCTACGGCTTCGAGATCAATCCCGAGGGCGTGGCCAACATCCGGCGCGATTTCAAGCGCACTGACGAGCAATAATGTCCCCATGCGTCTAGGCGTCCTCGACATTGGGTCCAACACCGTCCATCTGCTCCTGGTGGATGCCCACCCCGGTGCACAACCGGTTCCGTTCGCGTCCCACAAGCGGCCGCTGTCCCTGGTGCAGTACCTTGAGCCGGACGGCAGCATCAATGACGAAGGACAGCACGAGCTGACCGAGTTCGTGCTGGAGGCCTGGGAATTTGCTGCCCGGCACAAAGCCGAGGACCTGCTGGCCTTTTGTACTTCGGCCATCCGCGAGGCCACCAATGGCCCGGAGGTGCTGGCCCGGGTCAAGCATGAGACCACCGTGACGCTCCAGGAACTTACCGGCAGCGAGGAAGCGTCCATGACCTTCTTCGCTGTTCGGCGCTGGCACGGCTGGGGCGCAGGTCCCATCCTGAACCTGGACATCGGCGGCGGCTCCTTCGAAATGGCTTTCGGCCAGGATGAACTGCCCGAAGTGGCAACATCCGTGCCGCTTGGCGCCAGCCGGCTGACCCGGGACTGGCTGGCCGAGGACCCGCCGTCGGCCAAGAGCGTGAAGGAGCTCCGGCGCTACATCCGGGCCACGCTCAAGCCTGCCGTCCGCGAGTTCGACGGCCTGGGCCGCGCGAACGTGGTGGCCGGTACCTCCAAGACGTTCCGTTCCCTGGCCCGGATCGCCGGTGCCGCCCCCAGCGCCGAGGGCCCTTACGTCAAACGCGAACTGCACGCCTCCGACCTGGGGATCTGGACCCAACGGATCTCGGCGATGAGCTCTGAAGACCGGCTGCACCTTCCCGGTGTCTCCGAGGCGCGCGCCCACCAGCTCCTGGCCGGCGCCCTGGTGGCCGAGGCCGCCCTGGAAATGTTCAAGTTCAAGAAGCTCCGCATCTGCCCATGGGCGCTCCGTGAAGGGCTCATCCTCCGGCGGCTGGACCAGCTGGTTTTCTCAGGGCCGTTGGAACCTGCGCCGCACGTGGCCTCCGCTTCCCGTGCGGTGGAGGCCCCTGTCTAGTCCAGGTCCGGCGTTAAACGCGGAAGCACCGGGGCGGGCAACAGGAAAATGGGGGAAAACCTGTCGCCGCGCCGCCGGTGCCCTGGCAGACATCCCCATGCCTGCCGCATCACTCGCACCCTCAATGAGGTAATAACTACGTTAGGACCCCAAGTTGTGTGCTGCCTGCGCCCAAGATTGGAGTTGCCTGTGAATGCGTGCGAACTGCAATGATGGAGGCATGAGCAACCGAATCGCATTCCTTGGCTGTGGATCCATGAACGAGGCCATTCTTGGCGGCCTGCTGGAAGCAGGAACGGAGCCCGCGGACGTGGTGGCCACTGTCCGCCGCGCCGCGCGCGCCCAGGAACTGGCGGAGCGTTACCCCGGCATCACCGCCATCGCCGGCGAGGAAGAGCCCGATAACAACAGGCAGGCCACCAAGGGCTCCGCCGTCGTGATCCTCGGCGTCAAGCCGGTGGGCATCGCGGACCTGGCGCGCGAAATCGGCCCAGCGCTTTCCCCGGACACTGTGGTGGTCAGCGTGGCCGCGGCGGTCTCGATCGCCCAACTGGAGGCAGCGCTTCCCGCGGGGCAACCGGTCATCAGGACCATGCCCAACACGCCGGCAAAGCTGGGCCGCGGCGTCGTCTCCGTCTCGCCCGGTACCCACTGCACACCTGAGCAGCTCCGGAAGGTCAAGGACATCCTGCAGGGCGCCGGCACCGTCGTCGAGGTCCCCGAGGACCAGGTGGACGCGCTCTCGGCGATCAGCGGGTCCGGCCCCGCCTACGCCTTCTACCTGGCTGAAGCGATGGCATCGGCAGGGGAGAAGCTGGGCCTCGACCGGGAGTTGTCGTTGCTGCTGGCGCGCGAAACGGTGGCCGGCGCAGGGCTGATGCTTGCCGAGCCCGGCGCGGATCCCGCCGCGCTGCGGAAGGCGGTCACCAGTCCCAACGGCACCACCGAGCGCGCCATCGCCACCTTTGACGAGCAGGGCATTCCGGCCATCATTGCCGCCGGCGCCCGGGCTGCAGCCGACCGCGCAGCGGAGATCACCCGCCAGCTTGGCTAGCGGTGGCGGGCGGGTCGAAACCCGGTTTCGACCCGCCCACCCTCCGGGATAATCAGGGCCGGGCGGCGAACCGCTCCAGCAGGTCCACGTGGCCGGAGACGATAAGCATGTCCCGCGAGGAAACCTTGGTCTCGGGACGGGCATACGTGAAGTCCTCGCCGGGGGACTTCACGCCCACAATGGTGACGCCGTACTTGGAGCGGACCTTGGACTCGTCCAGCGTGAACCCCACCGTCTCGCGCGGCGGGTACATCTTCACGATGGCAAAGTCGTCGTCGAACTCGATGAAGTCCAGCATGCGCCCCGACACCAGGTGCGCGGCGCGGACTCCGGCGTCGGCCTCGGGGTAGATGACGTGGTTGGCGCCGATGCGCGTGAGGATCTTGCCGTGGGAGGGGGTGATTGCCTTCACCCAGAGGTGTTCAATGCCCAGGTCCACGAGGTTGACGGTAATCAGCACCGAGGACTCGATGGAGGTGCCCACGCCCACGACGGCGGAGCTGAACTCCTGTGCGCCCAGCTGGCGGAGGGCGTCGATGTTGGTGGCGTCGGCCTCCACCACGTGGGTCAGCAGCGGAGCCCATTTCTGCACCAGGCTCCGGTCGCGTTCGATCGCGAGGACTTCCCGGCCCTGCTTAACCAACTGCTCCGCGGTGGACGATCCGAAGCGGCCCAGCCCGATGACCAGGACCGGGGCGTTATGGGCGGGGCGCCTGGGGGCGTCGGTGGAACTAGCCAATGATCGGCCTCTCTTCGGGGTAGTGGTACAACTGGCTGCGCTGGCGCAGGGCCAGTGCAGCGGCGAGGGTAACTGTACCCACACGGCCCGCGAACATCAGCACCGTGAGGACGTAGACGCCGGCGGGCGGGACTTCCGCACTCAGGTTGGTGCTGAGTCCCACGGTGGCGAACGCGGAAATCGTCTCGAAAAGGACCCGGTCAAGCGACTGGCCGCTGATGTGCAGCAGCAGGAAGGCCGACACTGACACCAGGGTGGCGCCGGCGACAATCACGGAGATGGCCACCCGCATGCTGCCCTGCGGAATGGTCCTGCCGTAGACCTTGACGTCGGCATCGCCGCGGGCCTCGGCGATGATGGCCAGGAACATCACGGCGATGGTTGTCACCTTGATGCCGCCCGCCGTGGACGCGGAGCCGCCGCCGGCGAACATCAGGGCGTCGGTCAGGAGCATGGTGGTGGAGTCCATCTGGTTCTGGTCCACCAGGTTGAATCCACCCGAACGGGTCATTACGGAGGCGAAGAGCGCGTGGGTGATCTTGTCGCCCACGCTCATCGTGCCGATGGTCCGGACGTTGTCCCACTCCATCAGGGCCCACAGGAAAGCTCCCGCCACCAGCAGGATGAGGGACACCTGGATGGTGAGCTTGGTGTGGAGGTTCCACTTCTTCCAGTTCAGCCCGTTTTGCTGCAGCACCATCACCACAGGGAACCCCAGGCTGCCCATGAAGACCCCCACCATAAGGGGGATAAGGATCCAGAGGTCGGTCTCGTAGGGCACGATGCCGTCCGAGTGCGGGGTGAAGCCGGCGTTGTTGAAGGACGAAATCGCATAGAAGATGCCGTGCCAGACAGACTGCCAGAAGGGCTCGCCCAGCGCGAGGAACCGCGGTATCAGCGCGAGGGCAAGGACCCCTTCGATGACCACGGACGTGCTGATGACGATCCGGAGCAGCGTACCCACCTCGCCCAGGCGGCCGGCGTTGTTCATGGATTCCGCAGCGATGATCTTGCCGCGGACACCAAGCCGCTTGCTCACCATCAGGGCCAGCAATGACGCGAGCGTCAACGTTCCCAGGCCGCCGATGAAGATGCCCACCAGGATCACCAGTTGGCCGAAGAAGGACCAGTGGACCGCCGTCGACACCACCGTGAGCCCCGTTACGCACACCGCCGATACCGCGGTGAAGAGCGCCTGGTGGACGGGCGTGGGGGTTCCGTCGGCAGAGGAGACCGGGAGGGACAGCAGGAAGGTGAACACGGTGCAGACCGCCGCGAACGCGGTCAGGGCCAGCCGGGCCGGGGTGGTGTTGGCGATGTCGTCGATGAAGTCGCGCAGCCGCGTCAAGATCCAAAGGCCCTCCCGCTCCTGCGCCGGGGGGTGCCAGGTGGCCGCAATCCGGGGCCTCGACTGGCTCTGCGTCATGTGTGGCTTTTCCTCGGTTGAAACGGCTTCCCCCAGTAGTAAACCACTAAAGGCCGCGCCGTGGCCCGACGGGCGGCGGTGCGCGCTCGGGTAGCCTGTGATTGATGACATACCTGCCCGGACTTCGCCAGCCCGCGCCGCCGACGATGGTGGCGTGGAGTCCAGACATGACAGCGTACAACTTTGGCCCCGGCCATCCCATGGCGCCGGAGCGGATGGACCTGACCGCCCGCCTGGCCCGCAGCCTTGGGCTCTTCGATCTGGACCATGTCGAGGTGGCGGCGCCGGAGGTGGCATCCGACGCGGAGCTGGAGTCTGTCCATTCGCCCGACTACGTGGCGGCAGTTCACCGGGTCAGCGAAGATCCCGCACAGCCGGACGAATCCCGCGGCCTGGGGACGGAGGACGATCCCGCATTTGCCGGCATGCATGAGGCGTCGGCCCGGCTGGCCGGCGGGTCCCTGCTTGCCGCCGAACGGGTGCTTGACGGTTCTGCCGTCCACGCTGTGAACTTCGGCGGCGGAATGCACCACGCGGCCCGGGACCGGGCCAGCGGCTTCTGCATCTATAACGACGCCGCCCTTGCCGTGCAGAAGCTGCTCGACGGCGGGGTGCGCAAGGTGGCCTACATCGACGTCGACGCCCACCACGGCGACGGGACGCAGAACATCTTCTGGGACGACCCCCGCGTTTTGACGCTCTCGCTGCACGAGACGGGGCTGACCCTCTTCCCGGGAACCGGCTTCGCGAATGAGATCGGCGGCCCTGCCGCTGAAGGAACGGCTGTGAACGTGGCCCTGCCGGCCGGCACCGCGGATGCCGGGTGGCTGCGGGCGTTTTATGCCGTGGTGCCCCAGCTGGTGGGTGCCTTCGCGCCGGAGGTGATCGTGAGCCAGCACGGCTGCGATTCGCACCGCAGTGATCCGCTCACGCACCTTAACCTCAGCGTGGACGGGCAGCGCGAGGCGGCGAACGCCGTCGGGCATCTCGCGGAGCGCTACTGTGGCGGCCGCTGGATCGCCACCGGCGGCGGGGGCTACAACGTGCTGGAGGTGGTGCCGCGGGCATGGAGTCACCTGGTGGCCATTGCGGCGGGGCGGCCCGTGCCGGTGCGCACCCCCGTGCCGGGTGACTGGCGGCAGTACGTGATGGAGAAGTTCGGCACGGAGGCGCCCGCCCTCATGGGGGATGACGTGGAGCTGTGGTGGCGGTCCTGGGAAGTGGGCTTCGATCCCAACGACGCTGTGGACCGTACCGTCATGGCCACCCGCAAGGCCGTGTTCCCGCTGCACGGACTGGACCCTTGGTTCGACTAGTACATGTCGACCAGCACAAAAAGCTCCCCGCTCAGGGCTGCGGCCGCCCTGAAATAGTTGATGCCTTTCGGCGTATATGTCGCTAGGGTGGGAGGCATGGTGACAGACGACGTATTTGCCGTCATAGCGGAATCCACGCGGCGGGACATCCTGGTGGCCCTGCGCGCAGGTGACAAAGCCGTGGGGGAGTTGGTGGAGGAACTGGCGGCGAGCCAGCCCACCATTTCCAAGCACCTGAAAGTCCTTCGTGAAGCACAGCTCGTCAGCATGCGCGCGCAGGGCCAGAAGCGGTACTACGCGCTCAACCGCGGGCCGCTCGAGGGAATCGCCAGCTGGCTGGAGACGTTCGACGTCGGCGCCGGCACCAAAGCGTCCGCGTCACCCAATCCGCTTCAGTCAGTCCCGGGCCATGCAGCGCCAGTCGGGGAAGCGCCGGCCGCGAAAGCGCAGGACGAAAAGGAACAGGGCCAGAAAGAGCTGGGCCAGGAGGCCCCGGAGCAGGCAGCCGCCCACCTGAAGGAAGGCGTTGCCGCTGCCGCCGCTTCCCTGCCCACGGCCTCCCGGGCAGCGGAGCCGCCGCAGCCGGCCCGGGAGGAAATCCCGGCACCCGTCCTGGTGAGGGAAGGCGCGGAGCTGAGCCCCGCCGTCGTGATCCCCGGTGGTACCGCAGCCCCGCTCAGTGACGACAGCGTCCCGCAGCAGATTGGCCGCACCGTGGGCCGCGCCGCCACCAAAGCCGCGGACCTGCTGGCCAATCTGCCCACCCTGCCCAAGTTCGGGCGCAGGAAATAGCGCCTATTTCCCCAGCAGCCGCACATGGTCCGGGGTCAGCTCCGAAACCCGGCTGACACCGAGCAGGGCCATGGTTCGTGCCATGTCCTTCTCCAGGATCTGGAGGGTCCGGTCCACGCCGGCCCGGCCTCCGGCCATCAGGCCGTACAGGTACGCGCGCCCGATCAGGGTGAAGTCGGCACCCAGCGCCAGCGCGGCTACGATGTCCGCGCCGCTCATGATGCCGGTGTCCAGGATGATGGCGGCGTTGCTGTTCGCGTCACTCAAGGCCTGCTTGACCTCCGGGAGCAGGTGGAACGGGATGGGCGCGCGGTCGAGCTGGCGGCCGCCGTGGTTGGACAGGACAACGCCGTCGGCGCCATGGTCCACCACGCGGCGGGCGTCCTCCACGGTCTGGATGCCCTTGACCACCAGCTTGCCCTTCCAGGCTTCGCGGAGCCAGTCCAGGTCCTCGAAGGTGAGCGTGGGGTCGAACATGGAATTGATGAGGTCCGCCACGGTACCGGTGTAGCGGGACAGGGACGCGAAGGTCAGCGGTTCGTGGGTGAGGAAGTTGAACCACCAGGCGGGCCGGTAGGAGGCATCCAGGACGGTCTTGAGCGTCAGTGCCGGCGGGATGGTCATGCCGTTGCGGACGTCCCGGAGGCGGGCGCCGGCGACGGCTGTGTCCACGGTAACCATGAGCGTGTCGTTGCCGGCCTTCGCGGCGCGTTCGATCAGTTCCAGGGAACGGTCACGGTCCGTCCACAGGTACAGCTGGAACCAGTTGCGGCCGTTCGGGGCGGCGGCCGCCACGTCCTCGATGGACGCCGTGCCCATGGTGGACAGGGTATAGGGGATGCCGGCGGCTTCGGCTGCCCGCGAGCCCGCATATTCGCCCTCGGACTGCATCATCCGGGTGAAGCCGGTGGGCGCAATCCCGACCGGCAGCCGGGAGGGTTTGCCGAGGATGTCCGTGCTGAGGTCGATGCTGGAGACGTTGCGCAGGATGCCGGGCCGAAACTCGATGTCCAGGAAGGCCTGGCGGGCGCGGCGGAGGGTGATCTCCTCCTCGGCGGCCCCGTCCGTGTAGTCGAAGGGCGCCTTGGGGGTGCGGCGCTTGGCGATGTCGCGCAGTTCCCAGATGGTGCTGGCCCGCTTCAGCCGGGCTTCCTTGCTGAACTCCGGTTTCTTGAACTGCATCAGGGGCGCGAGGTCCGAGTACTTGGGGATGCGGCGCTTGAGCGCGGGAGGCTGGGCGGACGACGACGGCGCCGGGCTGGCTGCCGGTGCTGCCGGAATGTCCGTGGTCCCCGGAGCCGGGGTGGCTTCGGGATTGTTTGGCTGGATTGTGTGCGTCATGGCGTCCTTCCGTGCGGCTGCTGCCGGTCCGGTGTCCTGTGGTCCAACCACACTCTAGGCCATGTGGTTGGACCACATCAAGTACCATGGACGGGTGCGTACCCATCAGCTGGTCCTGTCCTGGATCGAGAACGAGCTCGCTGCCGGAAGGCTCGCCGTGGGCGGGCGGCTGCCCGCCGAACGAAGCCTGGCCGCGCAGCTCGAGGTATCCCGTACCTCGGTCCGGGAGGCCGTCCGGATCCTGGAGGCGATGGGGGTGGTCCGTGCCGGCGTGGGCTCAGGCCCGGACGCAGGCACGGTGGTGATTTCGGACCCGACCTCCGCTCTTGGCTCCGCCCTCCGGTTGCACGTCGCCACGCAGCACCTGCCCGTGGCGGACATCGTGGAAACCCGCATCCTGCTTGAATCCTGGGCCGCAGCCAGGGCCCGTCCTGATGCCCCGGAACTGGCGGAAGCGGCCGCCCTGCTGGACGCCATGGACATGCCGGAGGACCTGCCGGTCAACGACTTCCTGGCCCTCGATGTCCGGTTCCACCTGGCCCTGGCCAAGGCCGCCGGCAACGCCGTGGTCAGCGCCATGATGGGTTCGCTGCGCGAAGCCATCCAAGGTTATGCGGCTGAGTTGACTGCCGGCTTTTCGGACTGGCAGGCAACCGCGGCAAGGCTGCATGGGGAGCACCAGGGCATCCTGGCGGCCATAAGGAACGACGACGGCGGGCGTGCGGCCGTGCTGGTGGCCGCCCATATTGAGGGGTACTACAACGAGGCCGGGCTGGGGAGCGGCGCCTGACGGCCCGCGGGGACTCGGCCGTGCACTGACCTCAGCCGTGGACTGTGCTGCGCGGGGCCTTGACCGGGCCGGTGCTGGCCCGGACTTCCAGGCGCGGCTCGTAGCGGCCACCGGGAGTTTCGTTTCCTTCCTTCCGGATGAGTGCGCGCAACTGGTGCCATGCCTGCTCACCCAGCTCGGTGATGGGTACCGCTGCGGTGGTCAGTGCCGGGGTCGTATACCTGGCGAAGGGAATATCGTCGAAGCCGGTGACCGAAATGTCGCCCGGGACATCCAGGCCGCGCTCGTGCAGGCCACTCATCAGGCCCATGGCCACCAGGTCGTTGAAGGCCAGGATGCCGGTGGCTCCGCTGGCCAGCACGGCATCAACGGCTTCATGCCCGGTGTCGAAGTCCGAACCGCCTTCCAGCATGGCCACGTCAACCCCGGGGTGGGCAGCCTTGAACTTTTCCAGGCCTTTGAGGCGCATCTCATTGGAGGCGCTGCGGGGCGGTCCCGCGAGGAAAGCCAGGCGGGTGTGGCCCAGTTCCACCAGGTGCCCGGCGATGTCCTGGACACCCTGGCCGTAGTCCACCACCAGGCTGGGCACATCCGGGGCGCCGGTGGTGCGGTTGATCAGGACCAGGGGATGGAGTGAGGGTGAGATCTCCTCCAGTTCCGCGTCGGTCATGCGGGGGGCGCACAGCACCAGGCCGTCGCACCGCCGCCTCGCCTCGCCGGCCAGGATCGACTCCTCGCTGGACACTTCAAAGGAGTCGGCTATGAGCACCCGGTAGCCGTCCTGGGCGGCGGCCCTGCTCAAGCCGCGGAGGATCGCCTGGAAGGTGGGGTTGGCCAGGTCGGGCACCACGATGCCGATGGTGTCCGTCTTGCCGAGGGCCAGGCTGCGGCCCACCGGGTTGGGCTGGTACTTCAGTTCCGCAGCGGCCGCCCGGACCCGGGCCGCGATGTCCGGGTCCACGGTGAAGTTTCCGTTCATGACGCGCGAAACCGTGGCATGCGAAACTCCCGCTTTCACGGCGACATCCGCGATGCCGATCCGGCCGCTTGCCGATTTCCTGGCCATAAGGAACCCTTCGTTTGCGCCGACGGGCGGTGCGGCCGCGGCAGACTGGTCTCCGCGGCAGCCGCCCCTGGACGGCAGGTGCTTTGACAGCCAGCATATACGGGAGCGGGAAAGCGATTTCTACTCCTTTCCCGCCCGTTTTCCGGCGCGCTGCCCTCAACTTCACCGAAAATGGCGGGAAAACGCTTTCTTCTCTTCCTGAAAGTGGTTGACGGATCTGCCGACAGGTTGATACAACATCTATAGAGCAACGAGAAAACGCTTTCTCAGAACTCTTCGCCCGGTGCAGCAAAGTGCCGCCGCCGAATCACCGCAACCGCCTGCGGGACACGAGTTTTCGAAAGGGACCCCCATGGTCAACACAGCCGAGACCACGCCGGCCGCCGCTGCTTCTGACGCCGGCACCGCTGCCGGCGCTGACCCCGCCGCCGCTGCACTTGCACCCGGACAGCGTGGAAAGGCCCGGATCGCCTTGATTGGCACCGGCGGCCGCTCCGAGATGTACATCCGCGCCATCTTCGGCAAGCATGCGGACACTGCCGAGCTGGTGGCCTTTTCGGACGTCAACCCCGGGCGCGTGGAGTTCTACCAGAAACTGATCCAGGAGCAGGGTGCCCCGGGGCCCGTGGCCTCGTTCGACCCCGCGGGTCTCACCAGCTTTGTCCGGGCCAACAGCATCGACCGCATCATCGTCACTACGCCGGACTACACCCACGCCGACTACATCGTGGAGGGACTCCGGGCGGGGGCAGACGTCGTCGTCGAAAAGCCCCTGACCATCGACGCGGAAAGCTGCCGCCGCATTGTCCAGGCCGTCCAGGAAACCGGCCGGAACGTGGTGGTGACGTTCAACTACCGCTACTCGCCGCGCAACAGCGCCCTCAAGGAAATCATCCAGAGCGGCGTGATCGGCACGGTTACCTCCGTCGACTTCAGCTGGGTCCTGGACACCGTCCACGGCGCGGACTACTTCCGCCGCTGGCACCGCGAGAAGAAGAACTCCGGCGGCCTGCTGATCCACAAGGCCTCCCACCACTTCGACCTGGTCAACTGGTGGATCGACGACGTTCCCGAACGTGTCTTCGCGTCGGGCGGCCTGAAGTTCTATGGCGACAAGAATGCCGCCGAGCGTGGCCTGGGCCCCCGCCCGGAACGCGGGACGCCCGACGCCGGTGCCCCCGCCGGGGAAAAGGACCCCTTCGCGCTGGACCTGAGGGAGGATGACCGGCTCAAGGCCCTCTTCCTGGACAACGAGCACTACGACGGCTACCGCCGCGACCAGGACGTCTTCACCGGCGGCATCACCATCGAGGACAACCTGGCCCTGGTGGTGGAATACCAGGGCGGCCCTCGACTCAGCTACTCGCTAAACGCCCACAGCCCATGGGAGGGCTACCGGGTGGCAGTCAACGGCACCGAGGGGCGCGCGGAGCTGGAAGTGGTGGAGCGCGCCGCGGTCCTGCACAGCACGGACCAAAAGACCGTGGTGGACCCCAGTGCCACGCCCGTGGAGGAAGAGGACGCAGTACGGCGCAACGGCGAACGCCTGGTGGTCCAGCGCCACTGGGAGGCTGCCTACGAAGTACCGATCGTCAACGGCGAAGGCGGTCACGGAGGAGGCGACGAACTGCTGCTCTCGGATCTCTTTAACGGCCCCGGCGAGGATCCGCTGGGCCGCCCTTCCGGCTACCTGGACGGCCTGCGCTCCGTTTCCGTGGGGATCGCCGGCAACCGGTCGCTCGAAACCTCCCTGCCCGTCCGCGTGGAGGACCTGGACCTCGGCGTCGACCTGCGCCGCGGCAAGTAAGGAAAAACCATGAGCAGGATATTTGTCACCGGCGGTTCGGGCCGCCTGGGCCGCAGCGTGGTGGCGGGGCTGGCCCTCGCAGGCCACGAGGTGGTCTCGGTGGACCGCGAAGAGGTGCCCGCCGGACTCCTGCCGGCCGGCGTTGTCCAGGAAACCGCGGACCTTCTGGCGCCGGGTGAGGCTGCACGGCTGATCGGGGCAGCAAAGCCCGACGCCGTCATCCACCTCGCGGCGATCGCCGTACCGTTCAGCGCGCCGGAGGACGTCATCTTCGGCACCAACACCCGGCTTGCCTTCGCCGTCATCAGCGCAGCGACAGAGCTGGGCGTGCCGAAAATCGTCACGGCCAGCAGCCCCACCGTGCTGGGCTACGGGTGCCCTGCGGGCTGGCTGCCGCCGTCGTTCCCGCTGGACGAACGCACCCCGCCGAAGCCATGGAACGCCTACGCCCTGTCCAAGCTCATCGCCGAACAGACCGTGCAGATGTTCGCCGCCGCCCAGGGGGAGAAGATCCGCTATGCAGCGTTCCGCCCCTGCTTCGTGATCTCACCCGAGGAGTGGGAAGGCGCCCCCACCCAGCAGGGCCACACGCTCGCTGAACGGCTGGCCGATCCCGCCCTCTCGGCACCGGCACTGTTCAACTACGTCGATGCCCGCGACGTGGCGGACTTCCTGGACGTGCTCCTGCAGAGGATGGGGGACATCCCCAATGGGGAAACCTTCTTTGTGGGCGCAGCTGACGCACTCGCCACGGCACCCCTCGCGGAACTGATGCCCAGGTTCCTGCCTGGAAGTGCGGCTCTCAGCGCGGGACTCACCGGGACCAGTCCTGCATTCTCGATTGCCAAGGCCCGGGAACTGCTCGGCTGGCAGCCCAAGCGCACGTGGCGCACCGAACTCAAGTCCCAACACACCCTCAACGACGAGGCCTCTCCGCTGGTAACCGCCGGCGGCGGAGGCAAGGAGACATCATGAAATTCGACGGCGTACTCTTCTTCCCCGTCACCCCGTTCACGGCCGACGGCTCCGTTGACGTGGAACTGCTCAAGGAACACATCGGCTCCCGCCTGCCGTTCGGCCCGGGCGGGGTGTTCCCCGCCTGCGGCACGGGCGAATTCCATGCCCTGAGCATCGAGGAGGTCCGCACCGTGGTGGCCGCCGCCGTCGAGGTTGTCGCCGGGAAGGTTCCGGTGGTGGCCGGCGCCGGTGGACCGCTCGGCCACGCCCTTGCCGCGGCCAAGGCTGCCGAAGAGGCCGGCGCGGACGCCCTCCTGGTGCTCCCGCCGTACCTGGTCACCGGACCCACGGACGGCCTGGTGGCCTACATCGAGGCCATCGCCAATGCCAGCAGCCTCCCGGTGATCGTGTACCACCGGGGCAACGCCAAGTTCACGGCCGCGTCCATGGCCAAGCTGGCCGGCAACCCCAAGGTCATCGGTTTCAAGGACGGGCTGGGTGACGTTGGGCTGGCCCAGGAAATCGTCACGGCGGTCAAGGCCATCGGCCGGACCGACTTCGCCTTCTTCAACGGCCTGCTCACCGCCGAGCTGACCCAGGGCGCCTACCGGGGACTGGGCATCCCGCTGTACTCCTCGGCGGCGTTCGCCATGGCACCTGAAATCGCCAAGGCCTACTACGACGCCTACACGGCGGGGGATGAGGACCGCCGCAACGCACTGCTCGAGGGTTTCTACGCACCCCTGGTCCGCCTCCGCGACCAGACCCCCGGCTTCGGCGTGTCCCTGATCAAGGCCGGCCTGCGCCTGGCCGGACTGCCCGTTGGATCCGTCCGGCCGCCGCTGGTCGACCCAACGGACGAACAGCTCGTGGAGCTCAAGGCCATCCTGGCCAAGGGCTACGAGCTGGCCGGCCACTGATGGGCGCGCCGGCGGCCCAGGCTCTCCGGACCGTTCCACGCATCACCGGCCTGTCCACGCGGCTCCTGACAGTTCCGCTCCGCCGGCACTGGGGCGAGGATGCGCCGGAGAACCACGTGATCGCCACCGGGATCCACACAGACGACGGCGGCACAGGCTACGGGTTCTCCTGGACGCCCACCATCGGCCCGCAGGCCGCCAAAGCGCTGCTGGACTACGACATTGCCCCCTTCATCACAGGCCTGCCCGCTGCGCCGGAAACAGTGTGGGATGCGCTGTGGAAGCGGCTCCACGAAGCCGGCGGCGGAGGACTCACCACCATTGCGATGGCGGGCGTGGACCTGGCGCTCTGGGACCTGCAGGCCACCCGGGCCGGCACCTCCGTCACCGGCCTGATCGGCCAGCGGCAGGAATCGGCTGAGGTGTACGGCTCCGGGGTGAACCTTCACTACACGCTGGAGGAGCTGGTGGCACAGGCTGAACGCTGGGTTGCCGCAGGCCACCAGGCGGTGAAGATCAAGGTGGGCAAGCCGGACCTCCGCGAAGACTACGAACGCGTGCAGGCCGTCCGCTCCGTCCTGGGCCCGCAGCGCAGGCTCATGATCGACGCCAACCAGCGCTGGGACCTGCCCACCGCCTTCCGTGCGTTGGACGTGCTGTCCGAATTCGGCCTTGACTGGCTGGAGGAACCCCTCAGGGCAGACGACCTGTGGGCGTACCGGCGGCTCCGGAAGCATTCGCCCGTGCCCATCGCCCTTGGCGAAAACCTCCACACCATCTACCGGTTCCGCGATTTCATTGAGGCGGAAGCGGTGGACATCATCCAGCCGAACATTATCCGGGTCGGCGGCATCACTCCCTTCCGGCGGATCGTGGAGCTGGCACGGACCAACAGCATCAAGGTGATGCCGCACCTGCTGCCCGAACTGTCCGGACAGCTGGCCCTGACCCTGGCGGAGCCCACCCTGGTGGAGGACGTCGAGGACGCGTCGTTTGAGCAGCTGGGCATCCTGGCCGAACCGGCGCCGGTGCGGTTCTACAACAGCAGGGCAACCCTGGCGGACCGGCCCGGGCTGGGATTCCGCTTCCGGGACGGGCTGTGACCGACAACCATGAGACGAAGAACAGGTACCTGACGTGACAACTGCAACGCTTTCCCTGACCGAACTCACCGCTGCGGCCACCTCAGCAGCCAAAATCGCGGCGGCCGCCTCTGACGCCGAACGCGCGGGCTGGCTGACCGCCGTGGCCGACGCCCTGGACGACAATGCAGCTGAACTGGTGGAGATCGCCGATTCCGAGACCAGCCTTGGCACCACGCGGCTCACCGGCGAGGTTGCCCGCACCAGCGGACAGCTGCGGCTGTTCGCCCGCGTGATTACCGAGGGCTCCTACCTGGAAGCCATCATCGACCATGCGGATCCGTCCGCCACGCCGCCCCGGCCGGACCTCCGCCGGATCCTTCGGCCCATCGGCCCCGTGGCCGTCTTCTCCGCGTCGAATTTCCCGTTCGCCTTCTCCGTGGCCGGCGGCGACACCGCCTCGGCCCTCGCCGTGGGCTGTTCCGTGATCGTGAAGGCCCACTCCGGCCACCTGCGGCTGTCAGGGCGGACCGCGGAGATCGTGGCGGAGGCACTCCGCGGCGCGGGCGCACCGGAAGGCATCTTCGCCCTGGTCCACGGCCGCGACGTGGGAACCGCGCTGGTCCAGGACCCTGCCATCAAAGCCGTGGGCTTCACCGGCTCCATCCCCGGCGGCCGTGCCTTGTTCGACCTCGCCACCTCCCGCCCCGATCCCATCCCGTTCTACGGGGAACTGGGCAGCCTCAATCCCGTGGTTATCACGGCCGCAGCACTGCGGGCCCGCACGGGAGAGCTTGCCGCCGGCCTTGCCGGATCCTTCACGCTGGGCGCCGGACAGTTCTGCACCAAGCCCGGCCTGGTGTTCGTCCCCGCCGGGACGCAGTTCGCCGCGGAAGTGGCCGCGGCCAGCAAGGACAAGCCGGCCCTGGGGATGCTGACCAGCCGCATCGCGGAGGCCTACCCGGACGGGCTGCGCAGCTTCGCGTCAGTGGACGGGGTAGACGTGGTCAGCGGCAGCGTGGACCAGGACGCTGCCGCCCATGGAGCGGCGCCGGTGGTCTTCTCCACCACGGCCGCGAAGGTCCTGGAACGTCCGGAGCAGCTGCTGGAGGAATGCTTCGGACCCACCACCATCCTTATCGAGTACGCGGACCGGGACCAGCTTTCCGCCGCCCTGGCCAAGGTCCCGGGCAGCCTCACGGCCACCCTCCACGCCCAGCCCGGCGAAGACATCGCGGGCCTCGTGGAGCAGCTGTCAGGGCTGGCCGGACGCGTCCTGTTCGAGGGCTGGCCCACCGGGGTGGCCGTCAACTGGGCGCAGCAGCACGGTGGCCCCTACCCCGCCACCACCTCGCTGTTCACCTCGGTCGGCGCGACGGCGGTCCGCCGGTTCCAGCGTCCGGTCGCCTACCAGGACGCCTCGGAGGACGTCCTGCACCCGGCACTGCGGGAGGGCAACCCGTTGGGCATCCCGCGGCGGGTGGACGGGGAACTGCGGCTCCCCTGAGACGCCCGCTCACCTAAAGGCGCCTTAATCGAAACGCCCGCTCACTTATGGCCGCTTTTGCGGCGATTAGTGAGCGGGCGTTTGGTGTTTCAGCCCCGGATGTGAGCGGGCGTTGGGGCCTACAGCTGCAGCGTTTCCGGCCGGTGCAGGCCGTTGACCGTGGTGACCGGCCAGCGGGGGTCCACGGTGAGGATGCGGAGCCCGGAGTCGGTGAGCTGCACCGTGTCCTCGATCTTGACCCCCGGCCCGGAGGGGTTCCAGGTGAAGGCCTGGTCCAGCACCACGGCATCGGTGGCAGCCTGGGTGACCCGCGGATCGCGCCCCGCGTAGCCGGCGGGTCCGCCCTGGTGGTGCTGCTCCCACTGGTCCGCACCGAAGCCGTGCCGCACGTAGGCGGCCTGGATCTCGGCAAAGATCCGGTCCAGCCGTGCCCCCGGAACGGTCGCATCGAAGATGTCCGCCTCCACGGCCGCGATGCGGGCCTCGGCGTCGCGCTCTTCCGGGGTGCCGGCGTCGAACCTTACCCACCGCGTGATGTTGGCAACCAGGCCGTCCCGGCGTGCGCAAACCACGGCCATGGCGCGCCGGCCCAGCGGGGAGTGCGTGGCCAAAGGATGCCGGAAGGCGCTGCGGGAGCTGCCGTTGCACAGGAGCACCAGCGGTTCCGCGCCGGCGGCCACCACGCGGGCAGCCAGCGCCGAGACCAGGCCGAATTCCGTGGTGTCGGGCCGTGCGGCGGACAGGACGTCCGTCATGATGGCGGCCAGTTCGGCGCTGAGGAGGGAGTAGCGGGCACTTTCCGCGGGGAGGAGCTGCTGGCGGGCGGTGCGCAGTTCAGTGGCGACGTCCGCTTCGGCCAGCGGGGGCCGTGTGTTGTTCCCGACGGCGGCGGCCGCCTGGTGCAGGTTGCCGTACCAGGGCACGGTGTGCAGGTTGACCTGCGCGGGAAGCTCCTCGGCCGCGATTCTGCCGGCTTCGTTGTTGAACGTCACCAGGTGGTCGCCGCCGCGGTCCACCAGCAGGGCGGCGACGGGATCCCCGGCCAGGCTGATGTGGATCCGGCTGCCGTCCAGGTACCAGGTAAGCGCTGTATGGGAGGTAAGGAGCAGGGAATCGCGTCCGGCGGCATCCAGGATGTCCAGCACGCGCCGGCGCTTGATGGCCCGGTCCGCCAGGGACGCGGGAGCCCGGCGCGCCTCCTGCGGGTGAGCGGCTGCGGTTGTTGTCTCGGTCATGACGGGTCCCCCTGGTGGTTGAGCAGTGCTTCGATGTCGGGCGTGGCCAGGATTCCGTCGGCCACGAAAACGGTGATGCCGCGCCGGACCGGATTGCCCGGCGATGTGATGACCGGGGCGTCCCACGCCAGTGACTGGCCCACGCCCGGGTAGCCGTCCACCCGGACAAACCACGGGTCCGTGCAACCTTCCGGGGCCACGAACACCAGGGTGGCGGGGCCGCCGTCGAAAATTCCTGACCAGGCGAGCCACCGGGTGACGCTGCCATGGGTCCCCGGTTCGCCGCTGCCGGCCGGCGTCCACACCGTGGCGGCCCGGCAGGCAGGCAGGCGCCAGAAGAACCCGCCGTAGCCGCCCTCGAAACGGCCGTTGGAGCCGGGGCTGCCCAGGCTGACCGGTTGGTCTCCTGCGGGGGACAGTGCAAAGTCAAGGGACAGGCGCCAGATGGAAGGCGCGACGCCGGACCACGCCCACGTGCGTTCCTCCACCACGACGGGGCCGTCCGGGCCGTTCCAGGCGAGTTCCTCCTGCAGCCGGCCCTCCCGGCCGTCCACTGCGTCATTCTCCGCGGCCACCGTGTTGGTGACGGCAATGCTGCCGTGGTCCGGGCGCCAGATGTAGCGTCCGGCGTCCCTGGTGTAGGTGCGGCCGCCCCAGAAGTTCACGCCGTCCACGTCCTGCAGTGCCACGCCGACGCCCAGGTGCCACACATGGTCCAGCGGCTGATGGTCGGTCACCACCACCCCGTTCAGCGTCCGGACGGGGTGGAGGTAGGGGCGGGGGGAGGAGACTGCGCGGATGTGGCTGCCGTCCTGGTAGTCCGCAACGGGTCGGCCGTCCACGGTCAGCGTACGGACGGGCCGGAGTGGCCGGGCCCAGGGGACGCCGAGTTCGGCGAATGTGGCCTGCGCCTTGACGGCGCGCTCAATGAGGTCGCTGATGCCTTGGACCACCGGGTGGGCATCGTCGCCGTCGTCCTCCCAAGTAAGGTGCCTGGCGTCGATGGAGGCCGGCGCGGGCGATGTCCTGATGGCTTCCAGGACGGCGGTGAATGCACCGGTGTCCTCCAGCCCGCACAGCAGCGGTGCCCCCGTGGCGCGGGCGTCCAGCAGGTTCTCCAGCAGGTCGCTGCGGCCGTACGCCTCCCGGCGCTCGCCGTCGGGGGTGGTGATGACCACCTCGTCCCTCGTATACCAGAGGGTGATGTCACCCAGGGTGCCGTGCACGGTGACTGTGGGGTCCAGCTGTTCGGGGGCGCAGAGGGTCAGTGCGCACAGCAGCGTGGATCCCTGCGCGGCGCGGATCCGCAGGACCGAGGTGTCATCACTTTCGGTCTGGTTGGCCCGGTACAGGTCCGTTTCGACGGATTCGACGTCCGCCAGGGTGTGTGCGCCGGCTAGGTGGAGGCCGGTTGCCACGGCATGGGCCAGTGCGTTGGTTGCCACGCCGTCCACCACGTCGGTGCCGTCCAGGCTCCGCTTTCCGGCCCAGCGGGAGCGCTTGAAGTAGCCCTTGGTCCGCAGCCACTGTCCGCTGGCACTGATGCCCAGGACGGTACCGATGTTCCCTGCGTCCACCATCTCCCTGATGGCCGGCAAGGCGTGGGAGCCCAGGCTCTGGAAACCCACCTGGACCAGCCGTCCGCTGTCTTGGGCAGCAGCAAGGACTTCATCGAACTGGGCCAGCGACGCTACCGGCGGCTTTTCGACGTAGACGTCCATTCCGGCTTCCAGTGCTGCGGCCGCCAGCGGGGCATGCGTCTGGATGGGGGTGGCAACAATGACGACGTCGGCCCCCGGCTGGGCGGCCAGCAGCGCGGCAAGATCGGGGAACACGGCGACCGACCCGGCGAGGGTGCCCGGGTGCGGCGGGTTTGGATCGGCCACAGCTACCAGTTCAAGGGCGCCGGCTTTTTCAAGCCGCGCAAGGTTGGCGAGATGGCGCTCGCCGAAGCCGTGTACGCCTACCAGGGCCACCCGCGGGATGGCGGCGGAATGCTGTGTGGTCATCGGGGTCCTTGGGGAGTGTTGTGAATGGGCCGCGGGGCCAAGGCCTGCGCCAGGAAAGCGAGGGCTTCGTCCTGCATGGCAGCAGTGAAGACGTGGTCCCCGGGCCACAAGCTGCCCGTGTACCTGTCGGTGCCGGCATGCATTGATTCCAGCAGTTGGTGCGCCTGGCGCATACCGTCCTCTGGAAAGAGTTGATCGGCCAGGGCGTATTGCACCAGGAACCGGGCGGCCGCCGACCTGCCGGTAAGCTCCGGCCAGTCGCCCAGCTTCCAGAGGCCGGGAGTCTGAAGCAGCCACGAGTGTGCGTCCAGGTAGGCGGGGAGGAGGGATTCGAAGGTGGTCATCATGCATGCCACCACGGAGGCCTTGATCCGGGGGCTCAGGGCAGCCAGGGTGAGCGAGCGGCCCCCTCCGCCGGAGAATCCGATGCAGCCCAGCCGGTCCTGGACCACACCTGGCTGGGCGGCCAGGACTTCCAGGGCGGCGAGGTCGTCATGGGCCACCATGCCTGCCAGGCTGGTGCCCAGCAGTCCTGCAGTTTTGGCAACCGTGTCCTCGTGGAAGCCCGCGGCCACGTTGTATTCGTCCGCAGCGGAAGGAACGACGCCGTCCTCCCGCCATTGTGCGTGCTGCGCCTCGACTGCTGCTGCAGTACGCCACGGAGCTGCGGAGAGGTCGAAGCGGCGGCTGCCCCAGGCGAAGGTGTCGTGGGCCAGGACAACAAAGCCTTGTCGGGCGATGTCAGTAGCCAGGGCGCGGCCATCGTAGTGCCCGGCACGGGCGGATGCGGCTGACGGGTGGTTATCGGGGAGCTCCACCAGCCGGTCCGCGCCGCCGAACTTGTTGCCGCCGTGGCAGTGCAGTGCCAGGACACCCGGCAGGGGATCCTGGCTCCCGGCAGGCCGCACCAGCCAACCCGTGGTGCGCGGCCCAAAGCCCAACTGCCAGCTGAGCTGGGAGGTGGTGGCGCCGTCGTCCGTTTGCTCCCACTGTACCGTCACTTCCGGCGGTGCCACCGAACCCGGCACACCCAGGGCGTCCGATAGTTCCTGCGCCGCCGCCGACGACGTCCGGTGCCGGGGGTTGCTGCGCACGTAGGCAGGCCAGTCCTCGTAGCCGGCGATGGCACTGGGCCGTGGTGCTGGGCTCACTGTGGCCGGCTCCTTCCTCGGATCGCGTATTGGGTGGACCTTCGGCCCTGGCCGTTTCCACGGCTGGCGTAGATTCCAAGAAAACGGTTTCTGCCAACTTAACAAAGGGTTGTTGGCGCGTCAACCGGCGGCCGTTCCGGGTTGCACGGGCCCCTATGGCCTGGGGTCGAACGAGCTTGGCGGCGGGGCGCTGTCGCTTCCAATTTTCCGGTGGAGCGTCTTGTTCTACAAGTTTAAAGCTTGTAGCATCAGTTCTGGAAAGCGCTTTCACACTCTCCCTCAAATTCAGCACCATCCCCAACAGATCAACGATGATCGGAGTACACAGTGCCACGTTCGCCCCGTCCTGCGCCGCCTGCGAATCAGCCCCCAGAAGCATCTGCACCCGGCGCGCCCCGCCGCTCCAGAAAGGGCCGTGTCCGATGGGCGGCCGCGGTTGCTGCCGCGACGGCTGCCGTCCTGGCCCTCAGCGCCTGTGGCGGGGGAGCAGCACCGAAAAGCGCGGACGGCAAAGTGGAAATCCGCTTCACTTGGTGGGGTGGTGACAAACGCGCGCAGCTGACCCAGGCGGCCATCGCAGCCTTCGAGGCCGAGAATCCCAATATCACGGTAAAGCCGGAGTTCGGTGACTGGAGTGGCTACTGGGACAAGCTCGCCACCCAGACGGCGGCCAACGATGCTCCCGACGTCATCCAGATGGACGAAAAGTACATCACCGAATACTCAAGCCGCGGCGCGCTCCTCGACCTCTCCAAGTACGGCATTGACACCTCAAAGCTTGACCAGGCAGCGCTGAATGCCGGCAAGAGCGACAAAGGATTAACTGGCATTGCTGCCGGTATCAACGCGGCCACCATCCTGGCCAACCCCGCGGTCTTCCAGGCAGCCGGCGTACCACTGCCCGATGACTCCACGTGGACCTGGGAGGATTTTGGGCGCATCGCGGCCGACATTACTGCCAAGTCCCCGAAGGGTACGTACGGTTCGGCCGCCTACGGAACCGACGAGGCATCCCTGGGTGTGTGGCTCCGACAGAACGGTAAGTCCCTGTACACCTCAGACGGCAAGCTGGGCTTCGAACCGGGTGACATCGCCGGCTGGTGGGCCTTCCTGAAGCAGTTGAGCCAAAACAAGGGTGTGCCGCCTGCTGCCGAAGTGGTGGAGGCTGATGCTGCGCCGCTGGACCAGAGCGGCCTGGCAACCGGAAAGAACGCGATGGCCTTCTGGTGGTCCAACCAAGCGCCCGCGCTGGAGAAGGCATCCGGCGGCGACCTGAAGATCCTGCGCTTCCCCTCCAAAGCCGGTGCCGCCGATGAGGCCCAGCTTTGGTACAAGGCCTCGCAGTTCTGGTCTGCCTCCTCACGCACCAAACACCCGCAGGAGGCGGCAAAGTTCATCAATTTCCTCACCAACAATGTGAAAGCCGGCGAGGCACTCCTGGCGGACCGCGGCGTGTATCCCAATTCGGATGTCCGTGCGGCTATCGCTCCCAAGCTGACCCCGGCCGACACCAAAGTGGTCAAGTTCATTGACCAAATCAAGGATGAACTGGGCGAGGCTCCGGCCCCGCCGCCGAAGGGTGCCGGTGCCATCCAGGAGATCATCAAGCGGTACACCTCAGAGGTCCTCTTTGAACGCTTGTCCCCGGATGAGGCCGGAAAGAAGGCAACAGACGAAATGAAGACAGCCATCCGCGGTTAGGCAGTGGGCAAATATGCCAACCCGGCTCTGCCCCGGGGGGACTAGCGGTTCCCCCGGGGCGGAGCTGTTTAAGGGCAGAGCATTTCGAGCCAAGCGCAGCTGCCTGACGCTGGTTCCCTATGGGACGCTGCTCTCCCTGGGCCGTGACCGCTGCCGACCATCCCCCGGTCCGTGGGCCCGGGGTGCTGCCACCCTTCCCAGTACGTGGACGGCGGGGCCCTTCAACCGCTTACCGGGCTCTAGTCTGTACTCGCCCCGAAGCGGCGGGCATTCCTCGAGGCCCCGCTGCGGCACGTTGGCGGACGGCACGTCGGCGGCCAGAAGTGCGGTGCCGGCGAGTGGTGGGGCTGTGGAGTGGTAGGTGTGGCCGGTGGGGGTGGTGGTTGCGACGGTGTGGCGTGGGCCGGGGATAGTTTTGGCGGTCCAGCCTGGTGTTTCTTTGGTGTGGTTGCAGGCTTCGCAGAGGCCTTGGCCGTTGCTGCTCGTGGTGGGTCCGCCGTTGTGCCAGGAGGTGATGTGGTCGTGGTGCCTGATGGGGGCGTCGCAGTACGGGGCCCGGCAGGTGTCGTCCCGGACCTGGAGGAGCCGTTTCAGTCCGGCCGGGAAGAGCCGGGCTTTGGAGTCCATCGCCACGAGTTCGCCGCTGCCGGGGGCGGTGTAGAGCCGGCGGACCCACAGGGCCAGGTCGTGAGCACCAGTGAGGTCGTTGCCACCGCCACGGGTGAAGGCGATGGTCCGTGCCCGTTCGGCGGGGATGGTCCCGTAGCCGGGGAGCCGTGCTGGTTCTGCATCGGCCTGGAAGAGGGTGCGGTCGGTCATGACGAGCTGGATCTCCACCCCGGTCAGGCCGCCGGGGGTACCGGTGAGGCGTTCGACGAGGGTGTCGGCCATGACCTGTCCCCGCGACCGGTCGTCCCCGGCAGCCCGGGTAGTGTCGGCGTCCCGAACCAGGGCTGCGTAGGCGGCGACGCCCTGGGCGGCGGGGAGCAGCGCGGTCAGGTAGGTCATAGTGTCAGGGGCCGGGCGCAGGCTCACACCCCGTTCCGTGACAGCCCGGGCTGCCCGCTTCGCCACGGAGGCGGGGTCCCTTCGGTACGCCGCGGCCCGGACGGCGGCGATGATGGCTTTGTCTCCCGTGCCGTTCAGAGTGCCGGTATCAGGGGCGAGTTCCTCATCAACTCCGGCCCTGTCCTCGGGGGTCAGGCAGATGGTTTCCTTCACGATCAGTGTTACCCGCCACTCGTTCAACAACCCGGTCCGGAACGCGGCGAAGGTGTGCGGCATTCCGGTCAGGGTTTTGGCCAGGCCCAGCAGCCGGGAACCTTTCGCCGGGGACTCCCGCCGCGCCAGCGCGATCTGCGCCGCGACCCCGGCACCCTGCTCGACGGCCGGGACCCCGGCGTCGGCCTGTTCCCGCCGCTGCGATAGATCAAACGCCACAGTAGTGTCGGCCTGCCGGGCACAGGCGAGTGATTTCAGGTCTTCGAGGCCGCGAATCTGGTCAATCATGCCCGCAGCATCAGCAGGAACCGGGACCCGGGCAAGCAGCGCCAGGACATCCGCGATGGAAGGTACTGGAGGCTTCGCCTCCAGTACTGTTGCCGCCCCCATAACCGCTTCCATAGCCAGAGTCTTCCAGCACCCTCTGACAATTCCATTGGTCTTTGCGTCCTATATGGAAAAGGCGGCTTCTAACCATCCCCGTCACTGCTGTAAGTGTTGATTGATGGGTAATCCACTCGGCGGCGGACAGGATTCTTGAGTTCGGCATGGACGCTGGCCCCGGTGATTGTCCCGCAAGAGGATCCCCTACCGGACGCCACACTGTTGCGAATCAGGACACTTGCCCGCGGGTCTTCAGTTAAAGCTGACCGGCACGGGCTTGAACCTGAATGGGCCCCCGCATCCGACTCCGAATGGATGCTCTCCAGTAGATTCCGTTTCCACTGGCAAGTTAGGGACTGTTCGGCCGCCGAGCGCAGAAGTCGCTTCAACATGGATTGAGCTGACGCTGACGGGCTGGGTTCGGTAAGGCGCAGATTGAGGTACCAACCACTTCCGCTCGTCATGAGGTTCAACCGCTTGAGGCATGCACCCTTCCCCAAAACACGCTGCCACGGATTCCGGTGGAGTTGAGAAGAGCAACTCCACGGGACCTGTGTAGGCATAACCAACGGCTGGGCACACTCTGGGATCCCGGGACATGCCGGCGATTACAGTGATGACTATCAGCACTGCGGCAATGATGCCGCCTGCCAGGAGGAATGCCCACCTACGCCTCATGAAGTGAGATTAGTCCTCAATGTCCCGGTGAAGGATCCTTTACCGGACGTGTGACGGTACCCCACTGCGGTCAGGGCCCGTCCGGGCTCATTTCCTCGGTGCCTAGAATGCAACCATGTTCACGTCCAACTTGACCATCGTCCGTCAGAGCGGCATGGATCTCACGGTCCAGACTTTGGAGACCACAAAGACCCATCTCCTCATTCGCCTCAGGTCAGAGGCACGAATTCCGTCCACACATAGAGCCGCGACAACTCTGGCAGCGCTGAATGAACGCTTTACGCTCACAGGTGGACGGGGTTCGACGCTGATGGCCGCGCATATCAACTCGCTTTCAGACGGCCCCTTCGGAGGAATCCTCTACCCGGCCTTCCCGTCAGATGGCCGTTCGACATAGGCACTCCGCTGACACTCAAATCCGAGAACGCTGAGGTGATATTTCAACTCTGAGGATCGGTTATTGTGCAGAGTCCCTTAGCGCCAAGAATTGAGGTATCCGTGGATCATGAGGGGCGTTCCCCACTCCATTACGCCGCACTCAAAAACGACGCCCGCGAAGTGACGCGACTGATCGCAGCAGGCAACGCGCCCGATTCGTCGGACAGCCAAGGATTCACCCCGCTTCATTTTGCCGCCCAGGAATACGCCCTGAACGCGGCGGCCTCGCTGCTCGACCTCGGTGCGACGGTCGACCAAACTAATCACTTCGGCAATAGGCCGCTGTTCGTCGCCGTGTTCAACTCACGCGGACGGCCCGAGATGATCAATCTGTTGCGGTCACGCGGCGCTGACCCGCTGCAATCAAACGGGTCAGGGCAGACCCCGGTGGGACTGGCAAGATTGATCGGTAACTACGGTGTTGCAGGGTACTTCGAGGATCTCCTCTAAGTCTCCGGAGTCAGCAACGCCCGAAGGTGGATCCTTTACCGGAAAACGACAGGACCGAACCCTTGCAAGTCCGCCTGGAAGTTCTCGCCCATTTTGGACCACTGACACAGCCACGAATGCGCGTTTTGCCCGATTGCTAGGCTCAGCCTGTGTATATCGTTCGAGCTGATCCTGATGATCCCATCGGAGAAGGTGACCCTGCGCCGATCTACCGCGTGCGCATATGGACTCCGCCACCATCACCGCGTTTCGCGTGGATGGTCGACGAATGGACAATTACCGACGCTAAACAAGTCACCAATGCAATCAATTGGGCTTCGGCCAAGGCAGGGGACAGCCCCTTGAGGTGTTCCTCCGGTGGGAGGAATACCACACATCTGCTGAGTGCAACGTAGAACTTCGTTCACGCTTTTCGCTTTTGTATGGGCGGCCTGCTGAAGAAGAAGTAACTACTGAGACTGTCATTTTTGAATCTGAGTAGCCCAAACGGCGACTGCATTCGTATCCAGCCGGGACAGCTTGGCTGTCAGGGACTGCATCGCAGAGCGATCCCCGAGAGGGCACGCGCTGTGATTGCGCTGCAGACTCAACCTTCCGGGGCCGAAGAGGTGATTGAGCTCAGTTGGCGGGGCGCGAGAACAGGTTGACAAGGTTTCCATCAGGATCGCGGAAAAGCGTCGACCTGTTTCCCCACGGCATGGTGGTCGGTTCGAGCACAATATTCTCCAGCGCAGCTTGGAGTCGAGCAAAATCGGCGTCCACGTCCGGCACGAGGAATTCGATGATGAGACTGTCATTGCTACCGGACCTGGGAGCCTGGTTACCAAGCATGCTCACGGTCTCTGTGCTCCCGATCGCGATAACGCATGTCCCGCTACGGATCTCTGAGAACACGGGAGCCGGCTTTAGAGCGGTCGCCCCCGTGACTGTCTCATAGAAACGGGTGAGTCGCTCTACGTCGTGGGTGATAATGCGGATTGATGCGAAGTCCATAGGTGCTCCAGTCTGTAGGGGTCTTGCCTCGACCCGTCCAGCCTAAATTGATGTCCCGACACCGTAGTGTCGGTGTTTAGCGACTTCTCCGTTCGGGTTGACCTCGCGGAGAACCCCATGGACTATGCCGAGGTCCTCGGGATGCAGTGGGCGCTGCGGCGGCTTTTCGCCGGTCGGTTCAGCCATGCTGATGCGATCGCCACGGAACGCACGAACGCCTTCCCGGAGACGGCACCAGGCAACCAGATACCAGTCGCGGCCCATGCCGATGTAGCCCATAGGTTCGACTTCTCGCGAAGTCATGATGGTGTTCCTGTCGACGTAGGCGATGCGAAGGACCTGCCCGGATCGGAGTGCCTTTGCGAATTCGTCAGGCACCACTGCCGTGGGGCCCTCGTCAAGGAGATGGATGCGCATAGCAAGTTCCGCAGTCTCTCTAAGATGTCGATCGTCCATGACGGCAGCGACTTTCCGCAGCGCAGAACTGGCCGCGTCTCCGAACGGAGACGTCGCCAGCATCCCAAGCGCGATTGTCACGGCGAGAGCTTCGTCAACGGTGAACCCGAGCGGCGCCAGGGTCTGCGCCCTATCAAGACAGTAGCCACCGGAACGTCCAGGTTCTGCCCAAATAGGTACGCCACTCTGTTGCAGCGCCGACAAGTCCCGCTCAATGGTGCGCGCACTGACACCAAATTTCTCGGCAAGCCAACGGGCACTCCTAGGGCGCGGCGCCACAGCTCGCAGCTCCTCAACGAGTGCATAGAGCCGGTCCGTGCGAGTCACGTCTCGATCCTATAATTCCTACCCCCTAAACCAGCCTGGTGGTCTTCACGACAGACCCGCTGCGACGCCGGTTAGAAACCGCCAAGCTTCCGAAAGAGGCGCAACAGCCTCTAAAACAGAAACCAGCCAGCGGCCAACCACGATCCAGCCACAACGGCGGCACCCCAAGGCGAGTGCCGCCGTCGGGTGTTCCAGGACGCGTGTGCCTAGCCCTCGGCGACCACCGCAACACCGCCGGCCGGAACCGCGCCGCCAAAGGGCTCACCCGTAAGCAGGTCGGTGCCGGTGGCAGTAACCGAGGCATCCGAGCGCGTGTGGTTGATCGCGAACAGGAAGCCCTGCCCGTCCTCGGAAAGACGTCGGACAAGCTCCACCCCAGCATCGGCCTCGGCAACAGGGGCAACCTCGGATTCGGCGAGCAGCCTGTCCAAGAGGGCATCGATCCCGTCCCGGTCCGGGAACGTGGCAAGGTACCAGGCCGCCCCGGAACCCACGGGCCGCCGGGTGAGGGAAGGTACGCCGTCCAGCGGATACTCCGTAAAGGTCTGTACCGCCTCGGCGCCAGCCACATGCACATGCTCGCTCCACACCGACGAGACCGTCCCGTCGCTGAGTTTCAAGTGGGACCCGGCCAGCAGGGGGTGGAACTCTTCCACCCGAACGCCCAGGAGCTCCCGGAACGCGCCTGGGTAGCCACCCAGGCGCACGTGGTCCTGCATGTCCACGATCCCACTGAAGTAGCTGACCAGGACGGTGGCACCGGCATGGGCCGCGGCGGTGATGTTGTCCGCATTCCCATCCGATACGGCGTACAGCGTGCACACCAGCACCAGGTCATACCCCTCAAGGGATGCGGAGGGGTGCACCATGTCGACAGGGATCCCGCGGAGGAACAACGCCCGGTGGAAGGCCCGCAGCAGGTCCAGGTACTTAACGTCGATGCTGGGCTTTGAGTCGATTTCGCTTGCCCACCACGCCTCGTAGTCGAAAACAATGGCGGCGCGGGCCTGCACCCGGGTCCCGCGTACCGGCTCCAGCCGTTTCAGCGCCGCCCCAAGCTCCACCACCTCACGCCACACCCGCGTATCCCGGCCACCGTGAGGCACCATCGCGGAGTGGAACTTCTCCGAGCCCGCGAAGCTTTGCCGCCACTGGAAGAACATCACGGCGTCGGCCCCGCGGGCCACATGCGCCAGCGAGTTGCGCATCATCTCGCCGGGCATCTTGGGCTGGTTGCGGGGCTGCCAGTTCACGCCCGACGTCGAATGTTCCATCAGGATCCACGGATCACCGCCCGCAATGCCGCGGGTGAGGTCCGCGCTGAACGCGAGTTCAACGTGCCGCTCAGGATCCGCCGCGACCAGGTAGTGGTCGTTGGCGATGACGTCCAGGTCCTTGGCCCAGTCGAAGTAGTCCATGGACTTGGTGGCGCTTGAGGCCATCAGGTTGGTGGTGCACGGAATGCCCGGGGTCACTTCGCGCAGGACGGCCACCAGTTCCCGGTAGTAGTCCATCAGCGCCCACGAGTTGAACCGCTGGAAGTCGAGCTGCTGCCCCGGATTCAGGGTGGAAGGTGCGACGGCGGGCGGCAGGATTTCGTCGAAGGAGCCGTAGTTCTGGGACCAGAATGCCGTTCCCCAGGAGGCATTCAGGGCATCGATGGTTCCGTAGCGGTGTTCCAGCCAGGCCCGGAAGGCAGCGGCGTCCTCCTCCCCGTAGAACTCCGAGACGTGGCAGCCCAGTTCGTTGTCCACGTGCCACAGCGCCAGGGCCGGGTGGTCCTTGTACCGTTCGGCGAGGACACGGGTGATTCCTGTGGCGTAGCGGCGGTAAGCGGCCGACGATGGTGTGTAGTGCCGCCGGGAGCCCGGCCCCAGCACGGTTCCGTCAGCCGTGACCGGCAGGATTTCCGGGTGCTTGCGGACCAGCCAGGCCGGGGGAGCGGCGGTGGCGGTGGCAAGGGCCACCTTCACGCCGATGCCGGCGAGGTTGTCCATCACCTCATCCAGCCACCCGAAGTCGTATTGTCCTTCGGCCGGTTCCAGCAGGGCCCAGGAAAAGATCCCGACGCTGAGGAAGTTCACGCCGGCCTCCTGCATCAAGTCCAGGTCCTCGAGCCGGACGCTGACGGGCCACTGTTCGGGGTTGTAATCGCCGCCGAAAGCAATGCCATCCAGTTTGCTCCAAACGCTCGACGGGCGGTTGGCTTCATTCATCTCCGGGCTCCTCTGGCGTGGACTTGTCTGTTGCGGGCGTTCCTTCATCCTGCGGCAGCAGGGCCTGGCGGCTACGCAGGTGTAAAAGTCCAGGTTCCCGCGTGCACCCGGAAGTCACGGGATGCAGGGTGCCTCCCGCTGCCACCAGCGGGAGGGGAAGCTGCTTTGGTGGCATCCGCACCGGTGCCCTTGACGGAGTAACTGCCGGCGGGCAGCCGGACCGTGGCCGTGACTCCCGGAGGGATGGTGCACTCCAGCTCAACCCGCTGGCCCAGGCGCCGCCACCCGGCCCGCACGTACCCGTTGCCCGCTGGAACACTGCCTTGTGCCTGCTCCAGCCGGCACAGCGGCGGTTCGATCAACACCTCATTGCCGCCCGGCCTGGTGTACCGGACGCCCAGGACGCACTCCAGGATCTCCTTGACGACGGACGCGGACCAGGCGTGGGATTGGCTGTAGTCCGTTCCGTCCGCCAGGTCCCAAGCCTCCCAGGTGAAGGTGGCGCCGCGGTCCAGGAGCCGCGCCCAGCCGGGCTGCTCCTTGTTCGTGAAGAGGTCCAGGACCGCGTCCATCATTCCCACGGCCACCAATGCGCGGACCAGCCGGTGCACCGTCATTGGCCCCTGCCGCATCCCCATCCCGGCAATCCGCGCCGCATCCGCCGCAGCGAAGTCCGGCCCGGTAATGCCCAGGGACAACGGGAAGGACGTGGCGTGCTGGGAAGCGTGGGAGCTGGGTGTCCCGTCGGCATGGAGTCCGTCCGACATGACCCCGTCCACCCGCAGCCGTGTGCGGATCGCCTCCGCCAAGGTGCGGGCAGCAGCCGAATAGCGGACCGCTGCTTCCCCGTCACCTGCCGCGCTGCAGAGCCGGGCCGTGGACACAAGGGCGGAATACGCCTGGGCATTGACGGTGGTTTTGGCCGCGCACTCCATGTCGTAGCCGAACCGGCCGGGCGCCGGCCAGTCCACGATGCCGTGCAGGTAGGGCCCGGAGCCGCCGCCCAGCCTGGTGACCAGTCCCGCCGTCGGGCCTTCCGCCGGAACGTGTCGCAGGGCGTAGTCCGCCGTGTCGCACAGATGTGGCAGCAAGTCCTTGACCAGGGAAAGGTCCCCGGTCCGCAGGTGGTACTCCTCCGCCCATTCCGGCAGCATCAGGGAGAAATCGGGGATGTCGCGCTTGCCGTCCCCGTTGGGATAGACGGCGTTGTAGCGCCCCTTCTCTTCAGTCGACGTCCAGTAGCGGCGGGCTGACTGGGCGAACTCCCGCAGTGCCTGCGCCGTGGAGGCATGCTCGCCGAAGAGCGCCATGGTGGCGTAGGAAATGTTCGCGGCGTCGGCCAGGAACTGGCCCTTTTCCCGGGTGGGCGTATCCACGAACTGCTCCTGCACGCCGTAGAGTGCTGAATCGCGCAGCAGCCGGAACACGGCGTCCAGTACTGGGTCCGAACTGCTGAAACTGCCCTCGCCGGGATGGCTGGCATGGACTGTGCGGACGCCCACGCGGGACAGCTCTGCAGCCTCGATCCCCGGCAGTTCCAGGTAACGGAAGCCCAGGTGCACGGCGGCGCGGAACTGCTGGGGGCCTGCCGCCTGGGTATAGGGGAAGGACATGTCGGTGTTTTGGCTGGCCGTCTTTCCGGCGTCCACCCGTCCGTCCTGGCGGAGGACGTAGCCGGCCCGGAGCATCACGGTCCGGCCGGGAATGCCGTCCAGGAAGTCCACCTCCGGCCGCGCGGGAAGGACCTGGCCAAAGTCGGCCACCAGGGTGCCGTCGTCGGCAGTCAGGAATTCGCGGGGGGCCACGAACTCTTCAGCCAGGGACGTGCGGCGCGGGTGGAGGCGGGGAAAGTCCGACGACGGGTGGCGGCCACAAAGGATGGCGGCGCGCAGGTCTTCGCCAGCGTTCAGGGACGCCGCAGCCTCCCCATCCAGGTGCTCCACGGGATCGCCCTCGTCGTTCCGGTAACCCGACTGCCGGTATGGCGCCTCGCCTGCCGACCAGGCGGCACCCGAACCGAACACCTCCCGGCGCCCGTCGGCGTACTGCACGCTGAGCCGGGCCAGCAGGCCCGGAAGGCCGGCGGCACGGCCCTGCCCCGGTCCGTACCAGTGCAGGAGGGCTGTCAACGGAACCGGCGCCTCCTGCGGCTGGGCGGCCAGCACTTCGGTGACGTCCGCGGCGTCGTAGTAGCCTTCCCCGGGGTAGCCGAAGGACGTCACGCTGAGGCAGTCGACGCCGGCGATGGACACTTGGGCGTGGTGGTTGGCGGCCATGTACAAGCGCGCCCGGTGGACCTCGCCGGTCAGCTCAATGGTGGTGCGGAAGAGTGTCCATTCGTCAGGCTGGCGGAAGGCCGTGGTTCGGGTCCAGGCGGCCAGGCTGTCGCTCCCGGCGTCTGCCCCGCCGTCGAACCTCTGGTCCAGCAGCGGTGAGCCCGGGTCCGCGCCCACGACTCGAAGGGCCGCGTACTCAGCCTGGCTGCGCGGGCCCTGGTGCAGGGCCAGCCGCCCCTCGAGCCCGAACGGCTCCTGGACCGCCATCAGCTGGGAGCCGTTCACGGAAACTGTGATGCAGTCTCCGTCGTCCGTCACGGCCAGGTCCAGCCAGCCGCCATCCGGCTCCGGCCGAGCGGCGGCATCTTCACTTGCCAGGACGGGGGTCGGCGGAGTTGCCGCGGCGGGAATTTCCCATTCCGGCGCACGCCGCAGTACCGCGGCGCCGTCCTGGTTCAGTTCGAGGAGCAGGCCGGTCCCTGGTCCGTCACTCCTGAGGAGCAGGCCTGCCCAGCCCATCACGGGCCGCAGCCGGGCTTCCAGCCGGTAGCTGCGCGCGGGTGGGCAGGGGAGGGGAAGGAACGGCGATCCCGCCACCCGAAGCGTGCGGTCCAGAACCTCGAGGGGCGCCCGGCCGCCGGGAGTGCGGCGTATCCATTCCGCTTGCCAGGAGCCGTCAGCCAGGCCCGTGCTGAACTCCCTGGCAGCGGACCATTCACCGGGGGCTCCGGCGGCATCCCGGACCCGGACGCGCCAGGCATAATCGGCGTCGCCGGGCAGCGGGGGTCCGGTGTAGGGGATGTGCCGGTGCTTGGTGTCCGCAACCCAGCCGGAGTCCCAGGCCTGGTTCCCGGAACCGTCCTCCACCGATATCTCATAACCGGTTTGCCGGGCCAGTTCCGGGTGGTGGTCCCCAGCCTGGGCGAGGTCCCAACCGAAGGTGGGGTGGCTGGAGGCCGTCAGGCACTTTTCGAGCCCGTCCGTCAGTAGATGGACGGCAAGGAGTTGCCCGGAACCGGATTCGTACGCGCCGGGCGGGGCGGAGGCGGCCCGGGGTGCCTGCGTGGTTCGCGGGTTCATGGGGCAGCAGGAACCGTGAAGGCGACAGGAGCCGAGTGCGCCCAGGGAAGTCCGAGTTCGCTGAAGCTTGCGTGCTGCCGGCCGGCTTGTTCAAGGGCTGCCTCGATACCCTGAACCACTGCATGGGCGCCCCCGCCTTCCCCTTCCCAACGGACGTGTGCTGCAGCGATCGGTGCTGGCAGCGGTGCGGTGCGGATGGCTTCCAGGACCAGCATGAAGGCGCCGCTGTCCAGAAGGGGGCTGATCAGCGGCGTGCCATTGCTGCGGTTAGCCAGGAGGTTTTCCATGAGGTCGTCCCGGCCGAAGGTCTTCTCCGTGGTGCCGGATTCCGTTGAAACGGTGAGGCGGTCCTCGGTGTAATGGAACACCGCGGTTCCTGTCGTTCCCTGGATGGTCAAGTAGGGTTCAACGGACTCGGCGGCGCAGAGTGTCAGGGCACAGGTGATGGGCACGCCCGCGGTGGTGCGGATCCTGATGACGGACGTGTCGTCGGATTCGATGTCGTTGGCGCGGTAAAGCTCGGTCTCCACTGAGGCGAGATCGGCCGTTGTGCGTGCCCCGGCGATCCGGAGGGCTGTTGCCACCGCGTGCGCCAGCGGGTTGGTGGCCACCCCGTCCACCACGTCCACGCCGTCGATGGTGCGCTTTCCGGCCCAGCGTGACCGCTTGTAATACGCCTTGTCCCGGACCCAGCGCCCCGTCGCGGCGATGCCCTGAAGGGTGCCGATAGTGCCGCCCGCGAGAAGGTCCTCGATCGCTTTCAAGGCGTGGGAGCCAAGGCTTTGGAAGCCGATCTGTACGCTTCGTCCCGACGCCGCTGCCGCTTCCGCGAGGCGCGTGAAGTCGGCCAGGGATGCAACGGGAGGCTTCTCCAGGTACAGGTCTGCTTGAGTGGCCAGGGCGGCAAGTCCCAGCGGGGCATGGGTCTGGATGGGCGTCGCCACAATAATGGCGTCCAGGTCCGTGGTACCCGCCAGGAGTTCGGCCAGTCCCGGATAGACCGTGGCCGACGACGGGACGGCACCGGGTGCCGGTGGCTGCGGGTCAGCCACGGCAACGAGCTCAATGCTGGCCGCCGCCTGGAGGCGTTCCAGGTTCCGCAGGTGGTGGGCACCAAAGCCGTGCACGCCCACCAGCGCAACCCTTGCTGCCGCCCCTGTGGCCGTTCCGGCGGCGCTGCTGGCGGTTTTCGCGGCCGTTCCCATGGTTCTCCATTCTGCCCTGCAGGGCAATTATGTTTGAGGGCGCCGCCAATGGCGGCGGGCGCACGAAAGCCGGGGTGCGTGTTTGGCCACGCACCCCGGCCAGTGCTTATTTGATGCCTGTGGTTGCGATGCCTTTGACCAGGAATTTCTGGCCGACGAGGAAGGCGATGAAGACGGGCAGCAGGGTTACGACGGACATCGCGAACATGGAACCCCAGTCGGTGCTGGATTGTGCGTCGACGAAGCTGCGTAGCGCGACGGGGACGGTGAACACGTCAGGGGAGGTGAGGTAGATGAGTTGGCTGAAGAAGTCGGACCAGGTCCAGATGAACGTGAAGATGGTGGTGGTGGCCAGGGCGGGGGTCATCAGGGGGAGGATGACCTGCAGGAAGATGCGGGGGTGGCCTGCGCCGTCGATCCTGGCCGCTTCATCGAGTTCGCGGGGGATGCCGCGGATGAACTGGACCATGAGGAAGGTGAAGAACGCGTCGGTGGCGAGGAACTTCGGGACGATCAGGGGCGCGAAGGTGTTTACCCAACCGATCTGGGAGAACAGGATGTACTGCGGGACGATCACCACGTGGATGGGGAGCATGATCGTGACGAGCATGGCACCGAACATCCATTTTTTGCCACGGAAGTCCAGCCGGGCAAAGGCGTACGCCGCCATCGAGCAGGAGACCAGGTTGCCGATCACTGCTCCCAGGACCACGAGGGCTGAATTGAGCAGGTAGGTGCTGAACGGTGAGGTCAGTGCGTTCCAGCCGGTGGCGTAGTTCTCCGCGTGGACCTCGGTGAGCCAGAGGCCAGGGGCGCGGAAGACGTCCGCGCTGGGGCGGAAGGAGGACACGACCATCCACAGCAGCGGGTAGATCATGATGATCGCGACGGCGATCAGGATCGCGTGTTTCAGGATGCTCTTGGCCCGGTGCTTGGGGCGGGGCGGATTGCCGGCCGGAGTTTTGGGCTCCCCGCGGCCGTTTGCGGGGCCCGGGGTGGACAGGGGGGCGTCGGTGGTGACGCGCGGGGCTGATTCAGTCGTCATAGAACACCCAGAATTTCGATGCGTAGAAGTTGACGGCGGTGAAGGCGCCGACGATGACCAGCAGGACCCAGGCCATCGCCGAGGCGTAGCCCATGTCGAACTGGCCGAAGCCTCGCTGGTAGAGGTACAGGGTGAAGAACATGGTCGAGTCGGACGGGCCGCCGGTACCGCCGGAGACGATGAAGGCCTGCGTGAAGGACTGGAAGGCACCAATGATCTGCAGCACAAGGTTGAAGAAGATGATCGGGCTGAGCAGGGGCAGGGTGATCTTCAGGAAACGGGTGGTCCGTCCTGCACCGTCCACGGCTGCAGCTTCGTAGTACATGGCGGGGATCTGCCGCAGTCCGGCCAGGAAGATGATCATGGGCGAGCCGAAGGTCCAGACATGCAGCAGGATGATGCTGCCCAAAGCTGTGCTGGGGTCAGATATCCAGCCGGGGCCGGTGATGCCGACCATGGCCAGGAGCTGGTTCACCAGGCCGGAGGTGCCGAACATCTGCTTCCAAAGAATCGCGACCGCCACCGAAGAGCCCAGGAGGGACGGCAGGTAGAACACCGAGCGGTAGAACGGCAGGCCCTTGATTCCTTTGTCCAGGGCCATGGCCACGGCCAGTGCCAGGCCGAGCTGCAGCGGGACGCCGACTATCACGTATGTCAGCGTGACCCGCAGGGAGTTCCAGAACCGGTCGTCCTGCATCATGCGGGTGAAGTTGTCGCCGCCGATGAAGTTCGGGTCCTGGATCAGGTTGTAGTCCGTGAACGAGAGGTACAGGGAGATCAGCATCGGCCCGATGGTGATGGCGATCAGGCCCACGATCCAGGGGGCAAGGAACACCATGGCGGCGCGGTTGTCCTTGAAGGTCCGCTTGACGTTGTCACGTCCGCCTCGGGATTTTTTGCCGAGGCTGCCCAGCTCGGTGAGGACGCTCATTTCTTGGCACTCTTGATCATGTTGTCCGCTTCGGACTTGAATGCAGCGGCTGCATCCTGGGCGCTGGCGCGCCCGAACAGGACATCGGTGGTGTGCCGGCCCAGGGCGTCGGCGGCCTTGCTCGACCCCGTCGGCGGGACAGCGGGCGCGTCGCCGAGCTCGGGCTTAATCGCCGTGAGGTAGTCGAGGGCGGTCTTGTCGGTCGGGGTGAGCTGGGGCTTGATGGCGTCCTGGATCTTCGCGGACGTCGAGAACCCGCGCTCGGTGGTGATGATCTTGGCAGCGTCCGTGCTGTTGACGAGGAAGTCGATGAACGTCGCCGCTTCGGCCGCGTTCTTCGAGCGGGACGACGCGGACCAATACATCGAGGGCTTGTAAAAGAGCCCGTCATCCTTGGGGTTGCCGTCCTGGCTCGGAACGCGCAGCAGCTTGATGTCGCTGCCGGTGGCCTTCTGGAGGGCGCCGAGCTGATTGGTCCACCAGAACGACATGCCGGTCCGGTTCGTAGCGGCGAGGGTCTGCTCGACGGGGGCGCCGATGTCCTCTTGCGCCACGCTCGCCGGAGGCGCCGCATTGGCGTCCATCAGTTTCTTCTGGAACGCCATGTAGGAGGCCACGCCGTCCACGGTGAAGCCGGTTTGGCCATCCTGCGTGTAGAGCTGCTCTCCCCGCTGGCGCAGCCAGATGTTGAGGCTCTGGTCCGTCAAACCATACGAGGATCCAAAGGTGCCAGTGGCTGCCGCGAGAGCCTGGGCCGTCTTCAGGTAGTCGTCCCACGTCCACTTCGAGTCGTCGGGGATGGCGACGCCGGCCTTCTTGAACAGGTTGACGTTGGCGAAGACGGCAAGCGCGTTCTGGCCGGTGCTGATGCCGTTCAGCTTGCCGTTGTACTGGCCCGCCTTGATCGTGTTCTGGTCGAAGGCGGACAAGTCCAGCTGGTTCTGCTTGGAGAGGTCCAGGAGCGCGCCGCGTCCGCCGTACTCGGCAATGTAGGCGAGATCCATCTGGATCACGTCAGGGGCATCGTTTGCGGCGGTCTGGGTGGCCAGTTTGTCCCAGTACCCCGACCACACGCCGGGCTCGCCCTGGATCTTGATGTTCGGATGGGCCTGCTGGAAGGCGTCGATAACCTGCTGGGTCTGGCTATTGCGCACGTCGTTGCCCCACCAGGAGACTCGCAGTGTTACGGAACCATCAGCGTTCTTCGTCCCGCCGCCGGTACCACAGGCGGAAAGGGCCCCCACCGCGGCGGTCCCGGCAAAAAGCGCCAGCGCCGAACGACGTGTCAAGGTTGTCATTGTCTCTCCTTTGAGTTCATGGGTTGCCGTGTAGCAGATCGGCGATCAATCAGGGGCGGGTCCTGTGGTGTACGCCACGTTCTTCTTGTAATAGGAAAGCGCATTCCGAGATGTTTGGCAAGGGCTTTCCGAAACTCAACGAATTTGTCCGCTCCGTTTCGGACCTGGCTGCAGGTGCTCTTTCCGGCCTGAGCCCGCGCCAGGTGGCGATTTCCGGCGTGACACCACGCGAGCCGCAATATGTAACGATTCAAAAAGCCGCTTGACCACACGAATGCTGGGGTCTAGATTTTCGAGAAACCGATTACCAGCGTGATGCGGGACACTTTCCGCTTCGCCCCTGCAACGATGGAGAACAGAAGGGAGCCCCGCCATGCTGTCCGGGACCTTCAGTGCGCGTGCCTACTCGCTTTTCGACACGCTCGTATGGATTGCGGGCCTGAACCTGCTGTGGATTGCCTTTACCCTCCTGGGGGCCGGGGCCTTCGGCGCGGGACCGGCCACCGCCGCCGCGCAGATACTGGTCCGCAGGCGGGCCACCGGGGACGCTGCGCCCCTGCTGCGCGGATTCGCCTCCGGATACTTCCGGAACTTCTTCAGGGCAAACGCGCTTGCGCTCCCGGTCGTCGCCGTCGCGGCCGCGCTTGCCTTGAACTGGAACTACTTTTCCGCACCCCGGGGTATCTTCCCGCAGTTCATGGCAGCCGGCATCCTTGTCCTCGCCGTCTTCCTGGCGGGGAGCGCCTGCTATGTGTTCCCGATGTATGCCCGGTACCAGCTGGCCCTGCCGCAGTACCTCCTGATGTCATCCCGGTTTGCGGTACGGCACCTTGCAGGGACGGTCATCCTGCTCTTTGTCTCTGCCGCGGCGGTGTACGCCAGCAGCTGCCTTCCCGGGTTGATCCCGTTTTTCAGCATCGGAGCGTGGCTCTATGTCACGGGGTGGCTGTGCGACCGCTTCTTCACCGCCAATGACCAATCGGTGGCCGGGGTGGCTGGAACTGCCGGTGCAACCCCTGCCTTGCAGGGCGCATCCGGCGGCTGAACCCCGGCGCGGCAGCCGGGGGCCCCTCGGCCCAAAAAATGCCTGCAACTGCACCCACCGAAATATGAAACGTATCAATCCGCTGCGCCGAGCATCCTGGCGCACCCCAACGAAGTGGAACAGGAAAATCATGATCCGTAGGAAACTGTCCCTGGCCGCCGCCGTCGCCACCGCCACGGCCCTGACCCTCACCGCCTGCAGCGGAGGTGACACGCCGGCCGCCGACCTCACTTCCGTCACCATCATGGCCCCTTTCCTTGAGGCGCAGCCGCCCAGCGCTGACGGAGCCGTCCAGAAGAAGCTGGAGGAGCTCACCGGCAAGCAGGTCAAGATCAACTGGGCACCCAATGCTTCCTACGAGGACAAGACCAACATCACGCTTGCAGGGTCCGACATCCCCCAGGTCATGGTGATCCAGACCAAGAGCCCCGGGTTCGTCAAGAACGCCCAGGCCGGGGCGTTCTGGGATCTTACGGACAAGCTGGACAAGTACCCCAACCTCAAGACCACGTTTCCCGACATCCAGAAGAATGCCAGCGTCAACGGCAAGGTCTACGGCCTGTTCCGTGAACGCTCTCCGATGCGGACCGCCGTGATGTTCCGGCAGGACTGGCTGGACAAGCTGGGCCTGCAGCCGCCCAAGACCGTGGAGGACCTGTACAAGGTGGCAAAGGCCTTCACCGAACAGGACCCGGACGGCAACGGCATCAACGACACCTGGGGCATCACCATCCCCAAATGGGGTGCATTGGGAACCAACAGCCCCTACGACGTGATCGAGGAATGGTTCGGCGCCGGAAACCGGTGGACCGAGCGGGACGGGAAGCTGGTTCCCAGCTTCGAAACCGACGAGTTCCTCCAGGCCGACCGGTTCATCAAGAAGATGGTGGACGAAAAGCTCATCAACCCTGACTTTGCCACCTTTGATCCCACCAAATGGAACGAGCCGTTCTTCAACGGCAAGGGCGGCATGATTGTCGACGTCGATTCCCGCGTGAGCGTCCTGGTCAACCTCTTCAAGCAGGCAGACCCCAACAACTTCCAGAACAAGGTGGGCTTCGTCGGGAACCTGG
Organism: Paenarthrobacter sp. 22069; assembly: GCF_052046035.1. Taxonomy (NCBI): domain Bacteria; kingdom Bacillati; phylum Actinomycetota; class Actinomycetes; order Micrococcales; family Micrococcaceae; genus Paenarthrobacter; species Paenarthrobacter sp. 22069. The sequence continues at coordinate 96,706 of NZ_JBQEQF010000003.1, forward strand.
TCGGCCCCGACGGCAAGCTGCACGCCCATCCCACCGACGGCTACTCGGGCTTCCTGGCAATCCCCAAGGCCAGCGTGAGGAGCGAGGCCGAACTGGACAAGGTCCTGGAGTTCCTGAACACCATGAACGGCAAGGACGTTGCCGTGCTGCTCAACAACGGCATCGAGAACGTGAACTTCACGGTGCAGGACGGCAAGGCGGCCGCCATCAAGCCGGAAACTCCTGAAGGAAAGGCCGTCAGCACCGACATCAAGAGCTACGCCCAGCTGGGCATGAACGTTGCCGGCAACCAGTTCTACCTCGTCAAGCAGCCCACCGACTACGAACAGCAGGTCTTCGACAAGCGCACCGACGTCATGGCGCAGGATCTCAAGAGCGCCGTCTACAACCCGGCCGCACCCTACGTCTCCGAAACCTATGTGGCCAAGGGCGCCCAGCTGGACAACATTGTGGCGGACGCGCGCATCAAGTACCTTGCGGGGCAGATTGATGAGCAGGGCCTCAAGGATGCCATCAAGCTGTGGGACGCCAGCGGCGGCAACAAGGTCAAGGAAGAGATCAACAAGCTCTGGCAGGACAACAAGTAAATGGCGGCCCCTGTCATTGACACCCTGGCCGGGGAG
>NZ_JBQEQF010000003.1:97333-245920 GCF_052046035.1 Paenarthrobacter sp. 22069
CCCCGGAACCGGGGCAGGTTCTCCGTCCATTTCGCGCACTACAAATGGCTGTACCTGCTGCTGCTGCCGGGCGTGGTGTACTTCGCAGTGTTCCGTTACGCCCCCATGTACGGGGTGTCCATCGCCTTCAAGGACTACGTCCCGTTCCTTGGCGTGAACGGCAGCCCGTGGGTGGGCTTCCGGAACTTCGAGGACTTCTTCGCCAACCCGGACTTTCCCCGGCTGCTGGGCAACACCCTGATCCTGGCCTTCCTGAACCTTGGTGTGGCGTTCCCGCTGACCATCGTCCTGGCGCTGCTGCTGAACGAAGTCCGGCTGTCCATCCTCAAGCGCACCGTCCAGACTTTGGTGTACATCCCGCACTTCCTGTCGTGGACCATCGTGGCGTCGCTGAGTTTCCTGCTGTTCGCCCTGGACATCGGCCCGCTGTTCCAGCTCCTGAACACCGTCATGGGCACCAACATCGATTTCCTGTCGGACCCTGCCTGGTTCCGGCCCCTGATCGTGCTGCAGGAAATCTGGAAGAACACGGGCTGGGGAACCATCATCTTCCTGGCCGCCCTCGCCACCGTGGACCAGGACCAGTACGAAGCGGCCATCATCGACGGCGCGGGCCGGTTCCGCCGGGTCTGGCACATCACCCTGCCTGCCATCCGGTCCACCATCATCGTCATGCTGATCCTGGCCATCGGGCAGATGCTGAACACCGGCTTCGAGCAGATCTACCTGATGACCAACGCCCTGAACCGTGAAGTGGCGGACGTTTTTGACACGTACGTCTACTTCGTGGGCATCACCCAGGGGGCCTACAGCTACTCCACGGCCGTTGGCCTGTTCAAATCTTTGGTGGGCATCGTGCTGATCTTCGGCACAAACTGGCTGGCCAAGCGATTCAACCAGAGCGGACTGTTCTAATGAAGATTCACAACACCCGCGGCGGGCGGATCTTTGACGCCGTCAACTACGTGTTCCTGTCCTTAATCGGCATTATCACGCTGCTGCCGTTCATTTACGTCTTCGCCGGCTCCTTCGCCACCGAAGCCGAGATCACCCGAAGGGCGTTCTTCGTCTGGCCCGAACAGTTCACCCTGGGCTCCTACGAATATATTTTCGCCACTCCGGCGTTCGTCCGCGCCCTGGTGACCACCATCCTGGTCACCGCGGTGGGGACCCTGGTCCAGTTGGCCTTCACGGTGACCATGGCCTATCCGCTGGCCAAGAAGACCTTGCGGGGGAGGAACGTCATCCTTTCCCTGGTGGTGTTCGCCATGGTCTTCTCCGGCGGCATGATCCCCACCTTCCTGCTGGTTAAGGACCTGGGACTGCTGAACTCGTACTGGGCCCTGATCCTGCCCGCGGCCATCAACCCGTTTAGCCTGATCATCATCAAGAACTTCTTCCAGGAACTCCCTGCGGAACTTGAAGAATCGGCCAAGATGGACGGTGCCACCGAGATCGGGATCCTGTGGCGGATCCTGCTGCCGTTGTCCAAGCCGGTCCTGGCCACGTTTGCGCTCTTCTACGCCGTGGGGATCTGGAACGACTTCATGTCGCCCCTGCTGTACCTCAGCGACAACTCCAAGTGGACCCTGCAGATGTACCTGCGGCAAGTCACGGCGGCCTCGGACCTGCTGGGTACCGGCAACGTGGATCCCAACTACATGCCGCCGGAACAGGGCATCAAGTTCGCCGTGATCGTGGTGGCAACCCTGCCCATCCTCATCTTCTATCCCTTCCTGCAGAAGCACTTCGCCAAGGGCATGCTCATCGGCTCCGTCAAGGGCTGACCCATCTTCCGACGAAAGGACGCCATGAAGATCCTCCTGGCCGGAGACTCCACCGTGGCCAACTGTCCCACGCACGAGTTCCCCATGAGCGGCTGGGGAGCCCGGCTGGCTCCGCTCACCTGGACCTGGGGTGCCGTGCACAACTTTGCCAAAGGCGGTGCGAGCACCGAATCCTTCCGTGCCGAGGGGTTGTGGGCGGACCTGCTCGCAGAAGCGGGCGCCGGGGACCTGGTGACCATCCAGTTCGGCCACAACGACCAGAAGAAGCAGCACCTGGCGGCCCGCACCGGGTACGCAGCGAACCTGCGCACCATGGTGGCGGAGGTGCGTTCGGCGGGTGCTGTTCCCGTGCTGTGCACCCCGGTGGAGCGGCGGCACTTCCTGGCCGGGCCGCCGTCGGACGCCGTCCTGGAGGAAAGCCTGGAAGACTATCCGGACGTGGTCCGTGAACTCGGCATGGACCTGGGGACCGCCGTGATCGACCTCAACGCCTGGACCCGTAGCGTTTATCTCCGGCTGGGCCGGATGGACTCCCGGGACCTCTTCTGCCACTTCGCCCCGGGGGAACATGCGCACTGGCCCGACGGCCTGGCTGACGATACCCACTTCTCCCAGCGGGGCGCCGCGCTTGTCGCCGGCGAGGTGGCCGAGCAGCTGGTGCAGCTGGGCTATTGCCCCCGGCGGCTGGTTTCCCGCACGACGGCGGGACGCGGCTAGGTGGGAAGCATCCTCTACAGCAACCCGCTGGCAGGACCGGAGGACGTTGCCGGCTGGGTGGCAGAGGGGCCGGTCAAGTTGGGCAGCCACGGCGGGGCGCTGGAATTATCGGGTTCACTGGATGACCGGGAATTCGGCGACCACGCCCACTGGACGTTCTGGTGCCCCGGGGAGTTTCCGGACGGCATCCGGATCAGCTGGGAGTTCCTGCCGCTCGCGGAGCCTGGCCTGGCCATGCTGTTCTTCGCCGCAACGGGGCAGCGCGGGCTGGACCTCTTCAGCCCCGGCCTCGCGCCCCGCACGGGTTACTACCCGCAGTACCACTCCGGGGACATCGATGCGCTGCACGTCTCCTACTTCCGGCACAAGCACGAATCAGAGCGCGCGTTCCGGACCTGCAACCTGCGCAAGAGTGCCGGATTCGAGCTGGTGGCCCAGGGAGCGGACCCGCTGCCGCCCACCGAAGACGCCACAGACTTCTACCGGCTGGACGTGGTGAAGGACGGGCCGCATGTGGCGTTTTCCATCAACGGGCTGCTCCTCTTCGAGTGGACCGATGCCTCGGCAAAGATGCTGGGCGCGGGCCGGCTTGGCTTCCGCCAGATGGCCCCGCTCCGGGCTGCCTACCGCAACCTGCTGGTGGAGAAGCTGTAGGCGGACAAGCTTTCATTGGACAGAGGAGAGGCAGGCAGCGAAGAGGCGGACGGTCCCAGGGGGCCGCCCGCCTCGTGCCGCGTCCGCTGTTATGCGGCCTTCAGGAAACTAGAGTCCCAGGAGGCGGTTGAGCAGGTTGGCCAGGCCGCTAAGCCCGTTGCCGCCGTCAAGGAGCCCGGTAACGGCGCACAGAAGGTTGCCGACAAGCTTGCCCGCGCCCGACTGGGCGACGATGTCCAGGACCACCTGGTTCAGGTCGACGTTAAGCCCCAGGACATCCAGGTGCAGCGACCCGAGGACGAGGTTCACGATGTCACAACCGCCGCCCGGGGCGGTCGCCGCGTTGGTGGTGGGCGCGGCGGCCGCGGTGGTGGTCAATGTCTGGCTGACCGGAGTGGCAACTCCGGCGAGGTTGGTGAAGGTTCCTGCCATGCCAAAGAGCATGGCGCTGGTGGGCGACCGCGGTAATCGAAGCTGAGACCTTGGTGCGCATTTTCGGTAAATCCTTTCAGCGCCGGGTTGCGCGCAAGCACGCTGATGAGTCAAGCCTGTTGCCGCCTCGTACGGATTCCCTCCGGCTGGTGCAAGATAGAGGAGTTCAGGAACTGCCCACTGGAGGGAGGCGGGGGATGGAGCCCGTTAGGGTCGACGGCGGCAAGGGTACTGTGGAGCTGCGCTCCGACGGCCTCATCCATCTTATTTGGGAGCCCAAGGTGCGGATTGAGGCCGAGGACGCGCAGGCGGCGATGGCTGCTGTGAACCGCATCGCCGGGGACGCCAGCTACCCGATGCTGGTGGACATGGCCACCACCGAAAACGTCAGCATCCAGGCGCGCTCGGTCTTCTCCATTCCCTGCGCGGCCAACCGCATCGCGCTCCTGGGGTCGAGCCCGGTGGACCGGATCATCGCCAATTTCTTCCTGGGCGTCCACATACCGCCCTGCCCCACCCGGTTCTTCACTTCACGGGAAGAATCCATGAAATGGCTGCAGCAGGCCGGAAAATAAGCGGTCCGGCCTGATCAGCCGGCAGCCGGCGTAGCCGTGCTCTGCCGGACCACCAGCTCAGGTGTAAACACCACGGCCCGGTGGACCGGGTTCTGGGACTCCACTTCCTCAGACAACAGCTCAATGGCCGTCCGGCCCAGCAGCTCTGTGGGCTGGCGGATGGAGGACAGCGGCACCACCGCGGAGACGGCGAAGTCGATGTCGTCATAGCCAATCAGTGCCACATCCTCCGGGATGCGGAAGGTGTGCGTCATGGTCAGGGACTGCATGACGCCCAGCGCCAGGAGGTCGTTGGCGCAGAAGATGCCGTCCGGCAGCTCCTTCCGGCCCCGCTCCACCAGCATGTCGCCCACGCTGCGGCCTGCCAGCACGGTCTGGCCCTCGGAGTCCAGCACCTCAATCGTGGCGTCCGGTTCCTCCTTCACGGCCCGCTGGGCGCCCTGGAGGCGGTCCGCCACCTGGCGAATGGACGTGGGTCCGCCAACAAAGGCGAGCCGGCGCCGGCCGGTATCCAGCAGGTGCCGGGCTGCGAGGTAGCCTCCGGCGTCGTCATCCACCGCCACGGAACTGAATTTGGATTCGTCGGCCAGCCGGTCCACCAGGACTGTGGGCACGCCGCGCTCGCGGAGGAGGTCCAGCCTGTCCGTCACATCGCCCACGGGCGAAATCAGCAGGCCCTGGACGCGCTGCTCCTGGAAGAGGTCGATGTAGTTGGCCTCCCTGCTGGCATTGTGGCCGCTGTCGCCCAGGAGGACCGCGCTGCCCTGCAGTGCCGCCGCGTCCTCTGCGGCCCGCACCACTGAGGTGAAGAAGGGGTTTCCGACGTCCAGGACGATCAGCCCGATGGTCCGGCTGTGGCCGACGCGCAGCTGGCGGGCAGCGTCGTTGCGGACAAACCCCAGCTCGTCGATGGCGCGCAGGACGCGTTCCTTGGTACGCTCCGACACCCGGTCAGGGTAGTTCAGGACGTTGGAGACAGTTCCCACCGCCACGCTCGCGTGGACGGCCACGTCCTTGATACTGGCTGTGCGGTTCATCGATTCTCCGTGCCGGTTTGCCCGCGGCTGTCCCTGTCCGCGAGGGGGATTAAAAGTTTCTGCCATTGCTTGACACCTGCTCAAATCCAAGAGTACTTTGAATCGTACCAATGAAACGATTCAAATTTGGAAACTTTGAAGGGGAGTCCCGATGAGGGTGTGTTTCCGTTCCTCGGTCCAGCCGGCGCTGATCGACGAATACCGGCGCCGCCATGCTGCGGTGTGGCCGGACATGCTGCACGCCCTCAAGGAGGCGGGCTGGCAGAACTACTCGCTGTTCCTGGGGGAGGACGGGCTCCTGGTGGGCTACGTGGAATGCGACGACTTTGACGCTGCACGTGCCCGCATGGCACTGACAGAGGTCAACGCCCGCTGGCAGGCGGAAATGGCCACCCTCTTCGAAGACTCCGGCCAGGCGCCCGATGAAGGGTTCCAGGTCCTTGAAGAAGTCTTCAACCTTGACAGCCAGTTGGCAGCCGCGGGCTCCCACTAACCCCAGCAGTACCACGCTCCGGCAGCGGGGCACCAGACAGGCCATCAGGCAGACGCTCAATCACCGGAAAGAACCATCATGAACGACGTAGCAACGGCGCTGGGCAGGCTCGGGGAGCTTGCCATCGAGGTCCCCTCGTGGGCCTATGGAAATTCAGGTACGCGGTTCAAGGTGTTCGGCACGCCCGGCACGCCGCGGACCGTCCAGGAGAAGTTGGCGGACGCCGCCAAGGTCCACGAACTGACGGGCCTGGCCCCGACCGTGGCCCTCCACATTCCGTGGGACAAGGTGGACGACTACGCTGCCCTCAAGGAGTACGCGGCCGGCCTGGGCGTGGGACTGGGCACCATCAACTCCAACACCTTCCAGGATGACGAATATAAGTTCGGCTCTTTGACATCCTCTAACGAGGCTGTCCGGCGCCGCGCCATCGACCATCACCTGGACTGCATCGGGATCATGCACGCCACGGGTTCGAAGGATTTGAAGATCTGGCTGGCGGACGGCACCAACTACCCGGGCCAGGATGACATCCGCGGCCGCCAGGACCGTCTGGCCGAGTCGCTGCAGGAGATCTACGCCGCGCTGGGTGAAGAGCAGCGCCTGGTGCTGGAGTACAAGTTCTTCGAGCCGGCCTTCTACCACACCGATGTTCCGGACTGGGGCACGTCCTACGCCCAGACCCTGGCGCTGGGGGAGAAGGCATTCGTCTGCCTGGACACCGGCCACCATGCGCCGGGCACCAACATCGAGTTCATCGTGATGCAGCTGCTGCGCCTGCGCAAGCTGGGCTCCTTCGACTTCAACTCCCGCTTCTATGCCGACGACGACCTCATCGTGGGTGCCGCGGACCCGTTCCAGCTCTTCCGCATCATGTACGAGGTGATCCGGGGCGGTGGCTACGGCAAGGACTCCGGTGTGGCCCTCATGCTGGACCAGTGCCACAACCTGGAAGAGAAGATCCCGGGCCAGATCCGCTCCGTGCTCAACGTCCAGGAGATGACTCTGCGCGCCCTGCTGGTGGACACCGCTGCGTTGAACGAAGCCCAACGGGCCGGGGACGTCCTCGCAGCCAACGGCATCTTCAACGATGCGTTCTACACCGACGTCCGGCCGATGCTGGCCGGATGGCGTGAATCCCGCGGCCTGCCCGCGGACCCGATGGCCACCTTCAAAGCCAGCGGCTACCAGAAAAAGATCAATGAGGACCGCGTTGGCGGCCAGCAAGCCGGATGGGGCGCATAACTCTCATGACCAACAAGACTGTTGAAGACCTGATTACCCGTTCCAACCGCCTGGGCGCTGACAAGCGGAACACCAATTTCGCCGGCGGCAACACCTCGGCCAAGGGCACCGAAAAGGACCCCGTCACCGGCGAGGACGTCCAGCTGCTGTGGGTCAAGGGCTCGGGCGGGGACCTGGGCACGCTGAAGGAACAGAACCTTGCGGTGCTGCGGCTGGACCGGCTGAACGCGCTGAAGAACGTCTACCCCGGTGTGGAGCGCGAGGATGAGATGGTGGCGGCCTTCGATTACTGCCTTCACGGCAAGGGCGGCGCCGCTCCCTCGATCGACACGGCGATGCACGGCCTGGTGGATGCCGCGCACGTGGACCACCTGCACCCGGACTCAGGCATCGCCATCGCCACCGCGGTCGACGGTGAGGCGCTGACCACCAAGATCTTCGGCCACAAGGTGGTCTGGGTGCCCTGGCGCCGTCCCGGCTTCCAGCTGGGCCTGGACATCGCCGCGATCAAGGACGCCAACCCGCAGGCCATCGGCACCATCCTGGGCGGCCATGGCATCACCGCCTGGGGCGCCACCAGCGAAGAAGCCGAAACCAACTCGCTCTGGATCATCGAACAGGCCGAAAAGTACATCCGGGACAACGGCAAGGCAGAGCCATTCGGCGCGAAGCTTGCCGGTTACGGTGCGCTGCCGGAAGCCGAACGCCGCGCGAAGGCCGCCGCCCTGGCGCCGGTGATCCGCGGCCTGGCCTCCACCGACAAGCCACAGCTGGGGCACTTCAGCGATGACGCCGTCGTCCTGGAATTCCTGGAATCCGCCGAGCACCCGCGGCTGGGCGCCCTGGGCACTTCCTGCCCGGACCACTTCCTGCGCACCAAGGTCAAGCCGCTCATCCTGGACCTGCCGGCGGACGCCTCCATCGAGGACTCGATCGCCCGGCTGCACGAGCTGCACGCGGACTACCGCGAGGACTACCAGGCGTACTACGACCGCCACGCGGACGCCGATTCACCCGCCCTGCGGGGCGCGGACCCGGCCATCGTGCTGGTCCCCGGCGTGGGGATGTTCTCCTTCGGGGCGAACAAGCAGACCGCCCGCGTCGCCGGCGAGTTCTACATCAACGCCATCAACGTGATGCGCGGTGCCGAAGCGATCTCCACCTACGCACCCATCGAGGAATCCGAGAAGTTCCGGATCGAGTACTGGGCGCTGGAGGAAGCCAAACTGGCCCGGATGCCCAAGCCCAAGTCCCACGCCACCCGCATCGCGCTGGTTACCGGCGCGGCGTCCGGCATCGGCAAGGCCATCGCCACCCGCCTCGCCGCGGAAGGCGCCTGCGTGGTCATCGCCGACCTGAACCTGGAGAACGCGCAGAAGGTCGCCGAAGAACTCGGCGGCCCGGACGTCGCCGTCGGCGTCCAGGCAGACGTGACGGACGAGGCCCAGGTCGCGGCTGCGATCGACGCCGCCGTGCTGGCGTTTGGCGGCGTGGACCTGGTGGTCAACAACGCCGGCCTGTCCATCTCCAAGCCACTGCTGGAAACCACCGAAAAGGACTGGGACCTCCAGCACAACGTCATGGCCAAGGGTTCCTTCCTGGTGGCCAAAGCCGCCGCGAAGGTCATGATCGCCCAGGGCATGGGCGGGGACATCATCTACATCTCGTCCAAGAACTCCGTGTTCGCAGGACCCAACAACATCGCCTACTCCGCCACCAAGGCCGACCAGGCCCACCAGGTCCGCCTGCTCGCGGCCGAACTGGGCGAGCACGGCATCCGCGTCAACGGCATCAACCCCGACGGCGTGGTCCGCGGCTCCGGAATCTTCGCCGGCGGCTGGGGCGCCAAGCGCGCCGCGGTCTACGGCGTGGACGAGGAGAAACTGGGCGAGTACTACGCCCAGCGCACCCTGCTCAAACGCGAAGTCCTGCCCGAACACGTCGCCAACGCCGCAGCCGTCCTCACCGGCAACGAATTGTCCCACACCACCGGCCTGCACATCCCCGTGGACGCCGGCGTGGCCGCAGCCTTCCTCCGATGAGCACAGCGGAAGCGGCCGCGAACACCGCCCAGGCGCCCGCCCGGGCGGTGTTCGCCGCAGTCGACATCGGTGCCTCATCGGGCCGGGTCATGTTGGGCCGCGTTTCCCCCGCCGGGGTGGCCCTGGAGACCGTCCACCGGTTCCCCAACGGAGTGGTGGAGATCGACGGCGGCCTCCGCTGGAACTTCGACGCCCTCTACGCGGAGGTGCTTGAAGGACTCAAGGCCGCGGCAGCGGTGGCGGCCGTCCAGGGCGAGACCATCGCCAGCATCGGCATCGACACCTGGGCGGTGGACTACGGGCTGGTCGATAAGGCCGGCGAACTGGTGGCGCAGCCGTACAGCTACCGCGACGACCGAAGCCGGGCCGCCGTGGCACCCGTGCACGCCAAGCTGGACCCCGCCCGCCTGTACCAGGCCACCGGGCTGCAGTTCCTGCAGTTCAACACCATCTACCAACTCGCCACCGAACGGGACCTGGCCGGCCTGCAGGCGCTGCTCATCCCGGACCTGATTGCCTTCCGCCTCACAGGGAAGCGCCGGACAGAGGCCACCAACGCCTCCACCACCGGCCTTTTCGACGCTGTGGCGGGGGAATGGGCCACGGAGTTCTTCGCCGCGCTGGGATTGCGGAAGGACCTGTTCCCGCCTCTGATCCAGCCCGGGGAAGCGTACGGCGGGCTCCTCCCGGACGTCGCGGCCGCAGTAGGCCTGTCCCGGGAAACCCAGGTGGTGGCGGTGGGATCGCACGACACCGCGTCCGCCGTCGCGGCGGTGCCGGCGGACACGGAGGACTTCGCGTACATCTCGTCCGGGACCTGGTCGCTGGTGGGCCTGGAACTGAAGCACCCCGTGTTAACGGAGGCCAGCCGCGAAGCCAACTTCACCAATGAACGGGGCGTGGACGGCACCATACGGTACCTGCGGAACGTGGGCGGCCTGTGGCTGCTCAGTGAATGCCAGCGGACGTGGGCCGGCGAGGGCTTCCAGCCCGACCTTGCCGCCCTGCTGGCGGCCGCGGCCGCGCTCCCCGCCGGCGGACCGCAGATCAACGCGGACGACCCCTACTTCATCGCCCCGGACAATATGCCCGAGCGGATCCGCGCGGCGGTCAGGCGCACGGGGGACCTCCTGCCCAACGATCCTGCAGCCATCACCCGCTGCATCATGGACAGCCTCGCCACCGGTTATGCCAAGACCATCACCGCGGCCGAACGCCTCGCCGGGCGCCCGGTGGACGTGGTGCACGTGGTGGGGGGCGGCTCGCAGAACAGCCTGCTGTGCCAGCTCACGGCCAATGCCACGGGCCGGCCCGTGGTTGCCGGTCCGGTGGAGGCCACGGCCATGGGCAACGTCCTGGTCCAGGCACGCGCGGCCGGGGCCGCAGCCGGCGGCCTGGCGGAACTGCGTTCGATCATCGCCGCAGGGGCAAGCCTTCGCCGCTTTGAACCACTCATCATCGTGCGCCAGGGAAACGTGCGCTAAAGATAGAGGGACTCGACCGCGAGGCCGCCACCAACTAAACCGGAACGGACAACGATGCCCCTTTTCGACCTGCCCCTGGCCCAGCTCCGCAGCTACACCTCCGGCGTCACACCACCGGACGACCTCGCCGGGTTCTGGGATGCCACCGTCGAGGAAGCGCGGGCCTTTCCGCTCAACGCCACCTTCGATCCGGTGGAGAACTACCTCACGGTGATTGATACCTTCGACGTGACCTTCTCCGGTTTTGGCGGCGCACCGGTCAAGGGCTGGCTGCACCTGCCGGCCAATCGCGGGGAAGGCGAGCGGCTGCCGGTGGTGGTGAACTACATCGGCTATTCCGGCGGCCGCGGCCTGGTGAACCAGGACACCCGCTGGGCGCAGGCCGGCTACGCGCACTTCATTATGGACACCCGCGGCCAAGGGTATGGCGGGACTGTGGGGGACACTGCGGACCCGCATCCCTCGGCCGGGGACGTGGCCCACGCAGGCCTCATGACTCGGGGCATCTCCAGCCGTGAGGAGTACTACTACCGGCGCGTCTATGTTGATGCCTTCCGTGCCGTCGAGGCTGCCCAGGCGCACCCCGACGTCGACCCCGCCAGGGTGGTGCTGGCAGGCGTCAGCCAGGGCGGCGGCCTGGTGGTTGCCACGGCCGGTCTGGCGGCAGGACGGCTCGACGGCGTCATCGCCGCGCTGCCGGACGTCCCCTTCCTCCAGGACTTCCCCCGCGCCATCGACATCACCCCGCGCGGGCCCTACCCGGAGATAGCCCAATTCCTGGCCCGGCACCGCGACCGCTACGAATCCGCGCTGGACGTCCTGAACTATTTCGACGGCGTCAACCTGGCCCGGTTTGCCGCCGTGCCGGCACTGTACTCCGCCGCATTGATGGACGACATCTGCCCGGCGTCCACCGTATTCGCGAGTTTCAATGCCTACGGCTCCGGGACCAATGCTTCCTCCGCCACCGGTGCCGCCAAGCAGATCGAGGTGTACCGGTTCAACAACCACGAAGGCGGCCAGGAGCACCACTGGATCCGGCAACTGCAGTTCCTCCGCAAGCTCCTGGGGTAAATCGGGGACGCAATGTGACGCGGCCGATTTTGCGGCCGCGTCACCGCGGGCTTATGGTCTCTTCCATGACTAACCGTTGGTATGCGTATTTTTCGTTGGCTCTGGAGGGGCCCGCGTCTAACTGACACGCATCCAGCATTCCTTCAGAGCCAACAGGGCAGAGATGATTCTCTGCCCTTCGCCGTTTCTCCGGCGGGTTCTGAAATCCGGGCCCGCTTCCCATCTGGAACAGGACCCGACCATGAGCACCGCTACAACAGCAGCCCACGCCAGCAACACCACATCCACCTCGAACCTGCGGGTCAGCGAATTCACTGCGCTGCCCACTCCTTCCGAACTCCTCGCCGAACTGCCCCTGGACGCCCGGGCCGCAGCCGTCGTCGAACGGGGACGTGACGAAGTGCGCGCCATCATGGATGGCGTGGATGACCGGCTCCTGGTGATCGTGGGCCCCTGCTCCATCCACGACCCCAAGGCCGGCCTGGAGTACGCCCGCCGGCTGGTCAGCCAGGCCGAAAAGCACAAGGAAGACCTGCTGATCGTCATGCGGACCTACTTCGAGAAGCCGCGCACCACGGTGGGCTGGAAGGGCCTGATCAACGATCCCCGGCTGGATGGCAGCCACGACATGGTCACCGGGCTGCGCACCGCCCGGCAGTTCCTGCAGCAGGTCACCGCCCTGGGGCTGCCCACCGCCACCGAATTCCTGGAGCCGATCAGCCCGCAGTACATGGCGGACCTGATCTCCTGGGGAGCCATCGGTGCCCGCACCACGGAAAGCCAGATCCACCGCCAGCTTGCCTCCGGGCTGTCGATGCCGATCGGCTTCAAGAACGGGACCGACGGCGGCCTGCAGGTGGCCATCGACGCCTGCGGGGCGGCCGGAGCGGCCCAGGCGTTCCTGGGGATCGACGGCGATGGGCGGGCCGCGCTGGTATCAACGGCAGGAAACCCGGACACCCATGTCATCCTCCGCGGCGGACGCAAGGGACCCAACTACTCCGCGGCCGACGTCGAACGCGCCTCCGGCGAACTGGCCGGCAAGGGGCTCAACCCCCGACTGATCGTGGACGCAAGCCATGCCAACAGCGGCAAGAGCCACCACCGGCAGGCGGAAGTTGCCCTTGAAATCGGTGCCCAGCTTGAGGATCGGGGCGCCGCGGCGCACGCCGTTGCCGGGGTCATGCTGGAAAGCTTCCTGGTGGGCGGAGCCCAGAACCTGGACGTAGCGGAGCATGCCGCCGGGCGGTCCGGGCTGGTGTACGGCCAGAGCGTCACGGATGCCTGCATGGACTGGGACGTTTCCGCGTCCGTCCTGCAGCAGCTGGCGGCATCGGCGGCGAAGCGGCGGCAGTCGAAATAGGGGGTTTTACCTACTTTCACATCTGCCACATGAACATCTAGAGTATCTTCTTAGGTGGTTGGTGGATGGCTCAGCATCGGAACACCGCATTGGCACGTACCTGGGGTCACTGTTGTCCATCCGTCAGCAAAGGAAAATAGGGAAATGTCGGCAGAACAGAACTTCTCCAACGCGAAGTTCCTGACCGTGGCTGAAGTAGCCGAGGTCATGCGAGTCTCCAAAATGACTGTTTACCGGCTGGTGCATTCCGGCGAAATGCCGGCAGTGCGCTTTGGCCGCTCCTATCGCGTCCCCGAAAACGCCGTCGAGCAGTACCTCAAGGGTGCTGTGGTGGACGGCCACACCGAGACAGCTTGAGAGGGCTTGTCCTGAGCCGCTCCCGATAGGCGGTACCCTGTTAAGGAACGTTTTACGTCATTGTAAGAATCTGTCAGTTGTTCAGTTCGTAGCTTTGTCCACGGACATTCTCCATCAGACAGGTACTGCATCTAGTTTGTAAGGAACTTTCGTGGGTTCAGTTATCAAGAAGCGTCGCAAGCGTATGGCCAAGAAGAAGCACCGCAAGCTGCTTCGCAAGACCCGTCACCAGCGCCGCAACAAGAAGTAGCAATACTTCCAGCAGCGTGGACATGCCCGTCGCCTTCAAGGCGGCGGGCATTTTCGTTTGTCCGGGCATTTTCGTTTGTCCGGGCAGTTCGGTTTGTCGTGCGGGAGCGGCTATCCGCGCGGGCCGCGGATGCGGGCGAAGCCCTTCCAGAGGCCGTAGACGGCACCGCCGAAGGTGGCCGCCTTGAGGCCAAGGGTGGCTGCACGGCGGCCGGCACGGAAATCGTAGACCGGCCAGTTCCGGTCCCGGGCGTGGCGGCGGAGCTTCGCGTCCGGATTGATGGCCACCGGATGCCCCACAAGGGAAAGTAACGGAACGTCATTGTAGGAATCGCTGTATGCCCAGCAGCGCTTGAGGTCCAGGTCCTCCTCATCGGCGATGGCCTGCACGGCCACGGCCTTGGCCGAGCCATGCAGGATGTCCCCCACCAAACGGCCGGTGTACATGCCCTCGGAAACTTCGCCCACCGTTCCCAGGGCCCCGGTCAGTCCCAGGCGGGTGGAGATCACCGTGGCCACCTCGATGGGCGTTGCGGTCACCAGCCAGACGCGGCGGCCCACCCGGAGGTGCTGCTCGGCCAGTGCCTTGGCGCCCGGCCAGATCCGGGACGCGATCATTTCGTCGTAGACCTCTTCACCGAGCGCCTTGATATCGTCGACGGTGATGCCGGCGGCGAGGGTCAGGGCCGAGTCCCGGACGGCGTGGACGTCGTCGATGTTTTCCCCGCGGGCAACGAACTTGAACTGCTTCCATGCGAAGCCGGCGGCCTGGGCCAGGGTAAACGCGCCGCGCTGGTGCATCTTCCGTGCCACGTGGAAGAGGCTGGCGCCCCGCATCAGCGTGTTGTCCACGTCGAAGAACGCCGCCTCAGCGGGCTGCGGCGCAACGGCCGGCCGCGTGACTACGGCGACATATTTCTCCTCGGGCATGGTCCCGAGTCTAGTCAATTAGGTGGCCCGCCGCCGTCGGCGTCACCCGCACGCCGCGAACGGCGATACCGTTAAGCCATGGCTACACCGCGCGTCGTCCTGGTCACCAAAGCTGACTGCCACCTTTGCGAGGAGGCGCGCGACGCCGTCGGGCGGGTTACGGCCGCCCTGGGCCTTACGTGGAGCGAAGAGTTGGTGGACAACCAGCCCGAACTTCGTGAACGCTACGCCGAAGAGATCCCGGTGGTGCTGGTGGACGGCGTGCAGCGAGACTTCTGGAAGATCGACGAGGCCCGGCTGGAACGCGTGCTGCAGCGCGCCATGGCCCGGTAGGGGAGCGCCAGTGACGTCCTTGGATTCCACGTCCCAGCCCGTGCCCGGCTTTCCGGATGCCGCGGGCACTGCGGCCAAGCAGATCCCGCCTGCCGCCGTGGCCCGGCTGACGCTCTACCTCCGGGCCCTGAACACCCTCCTGGCCGAGGGCGTCGAGCGGGTCTCCTCCGAATCCCTGGCGGAAGCCTCCGGCGTCAGTTCATCAACGCTCCGCAAGGACCTCTCGCACGTGGGGTCCTACGGCACCAGGGGAGTGGGCTACGAGGTTCAGTACCTCAGCAGGCACATCGCCGCCGCCCTGGGGCTGACCCATGACTGGAAAGTGGCCATCGTCGGCGCCGGAAACCTGGGCAAGGCGCTGGCACGGTACGGCGGCTTCGAATCCCGGGGCTTCGACGTCGTGGCGATTTTCGACGCCGACCAGATGGTGGTGGGTAATGAGGTGGGGTGGCTGCGCGTCAGCGACGTCGCCGACCTCGAAACAGTCCTGCACCGCACCGGAGCCAACATGGTGGTGCTGGCCCTGCCGGCGGCAGTGGCCCAGGGGGTCTGCGACCGGGTAGTGGCGGCCGGCGTACGCAGCGTCCTGAGCTTCGCTCCCGTCATGCTGCAGGTTCCCGAGGGGGTCAACCTGCGCAAGGTGGATATGGCCACCGAACTGCAGATCCTGGCCTACCACGCCCAGCGCGCCCAGGCACCAGGGCAGACGGCCTAGCCGCGGGTTAAACGTAAACGGCCCGGGAAGCATTGCTGCTTCCCGGGCCGCCTGTCTACCGGCAGAGGTGCCGGTTACCGACCGTAGGGGTTGCCGAAGCCGCCGGAATACGGGTTGGCGAAGGGCTGCTGCTTACGGAAATACGGCGCAGCCGCCGGCAGATACAGCAGCACAATGGCGGCGATGCCCAGGACGCTCCCGATCGTTCCGAAGCTTGGAACCCCGAACAGGCCTAGCACGGACAAGGCCGCAAACACCGTTCCCAGGATCCTGGCCCAGTTCTTGCCCTTGCGGACGAAGAAGGCCACCAGCAGGTACAGGGCCGCGCCGATGATCGCAAACACGATCAGGGTGCCGGCAATGACGCCCTTGATGTCGTTATACGTGACTCCCGAGGCGCCTCCCGCCGCCATCTGCTGCTCGAAAACCCGCTGGAACTGGGGATCATCGAGCTGCGTCAGGCCGACAAGCATTGAGACGACGAAAATCACGGCTGAAGCGATCAGCAGCCAGAACGAGATGTTCACCAGCTGCGGGATGCCGTTGCTTCCGGCCGGCTGGGGCTGTTCCGAAGGGTACTGGCCGTAGGGGGACTGGCCGTACGGCGACTGGCCATACTGTGATTGGCCAAACTGCCCGGCCCCTTGCCCGTAGCCCGGAGCCTGCGGCGCATTCTGCCCATAGGGGGAACCGTACTGGGGCGCGTTCTGGCCATATTGAGGCGCCGCCGGCGGCTGGTTCTGCCCGTACTGGGGCTGGCTCTGGCCATACTGCGGTGCGTTCTGGCCGTATTGTGGCGCGTTTTGGCCGTAGCGCGGCTGGGACCCGGGCTGCTGGCTTCCGGGCTGGCCGGTTCCGGCCTGGTCATTCCCCGTTTGGCCGTTGCCGGAATGCGGGTCTTGGGGTGTGGGAGGTGGGACGGGAGGAGTACTCATGGGCGTTCCTTCTGCAGGTCGGGATCCAGGTAGGCTGCCGGGAATCGGTCCTCAGCCGTCCCCCCAGCATGGCTTAGGTCCACCGTACCCCCGGCGGGCGGCGTTGTGGGCGATTCGTCCGGTATCCGTGCAGGTGGCTGCCCTTAAACAGGGGACCCCGGCGCCAAGCCCTGGAGGCCTGGTGCCGGGGAAGGCCCGGGAAGGGTGATTATGCTGCAGGGGCGATGAACGCGAGTTCCAGGTTGATGGCAACCTTGTCGCTGACCAGCACGCCGCCGGTTTCCAGCACGGCGTTCCAGGTAAGGCCGAAGTCCTTGCGGCTGATGGTGGTCTCAGCAGAGACGCCGGCGCGGGTGTTGCCGAAGGGGTCGACGGCAACACCGTTGAACTCGGTTTCCAGGGTTACCGGGCGGGTGACACCCTTGATGGTCAGGTCACCGGTGAGTTCGTAGCTGTTGCCCTTGGCCACCAGTCCGTTGGAGACGAAGGAGATCTCCGGGAACTTCTCCACGTCGAAGAAGTCCCCGCCCTTGACGTGGCCGTCGCGGTTGGCGTCGCCGGAGTCGAAGCTGGCGGTCTTGATGGTGGCGCTGATCCGGGACGCGGCCACATCCTCTGCGAGATCGAGCGTGGCGGCAGCCTCGGTGAACTGGCCCCTGACCTTGCTGATGCCTGCGTGGCGGACAGTGAAGCCGATTTCGCTGTGCGAGTTGTCCAGGGTCCAGGTGCCGGTGGTGACGTCTGCGGGAAGTGCCATGATGTTGCTCCTTTGAAAATGTGTATGTCGTTCTGCTGTAGAACCTTTGTCGGTTGAAGCCTCATCAGTTGAAGCCTCAACCATCTTGCTGCATCCAGTATAAACATGCATTTGCATCTTTTGTTCCCGGCTTCGGAACATTTCTTCAAAAACTTCAGTTCTACTGTTTGTAGAAAGCAGCTGCGATGATTTCGGATCGCACGCCATCTTTGAGAAACTGGTAAACATGCCCCAAGCCACTGTCCATCTGCTCCGCCACGGCGAGGTCCATAATCCCGACGGCGTGCTCTACGGGCGGCTTCCCGAATTCCACCTCTCCGAGCTGGGGCAGGAGATGGCCCGGACCCTTGCCGAGCACTTCCGGCAGCGCGCCGCGCGAGGCGCCCGGATCACCTACCTGGCCGCCTCCCCGCTGGAGCGTGCGCAGGAAACCGCGCGTCCGACGTCGGAAGCCCTGCGCCTGCCGGTCCACACGGACCAGCGGATCATCGAGGCCGAAAACTACTTCGAGGGCATCAAGGTCACCCAGGCGGAACTGCGCCGGCCGAGGCACTGGCCGCACTTGGTTAACCCGCTGCGGCCGTCCTGGGGGGAGCCCTACAAGCAGCAGGCGGCAAGGATGGCTGAAGCTGCGCGGGATGCGCGGCTTCGGGCCATCGAACTGGCCGACGGCGATTTTGGCGCCGGCGGTCCGGAGGCCATCCTGGTGAGCCACCAGTTGCCTATCTGGGCAGCCCGGCTGAGCGCCGAAGGCCGGCCCCTCTGGCACGACCCCCGCAAGCGCGAGTGCACCCTGACATCCGTTACGTCCCTGGTTTTCGCTGACGACGGCTCGCTGCTGCGGGTCGAGTACAACGAACCCGCGGCGTCCCTTCTTCCCGGTGCCGCCAGCACCCCTGGAGCCTAGCAGTGAGCTATAACAACCTTCCCTCCCGCCGCGGCCTGCTGGCCGCCGGCGGCATGGCCCTGACCGCGCTGACCCTTGGCCTGTCCGGCTGCGCCCAGGAGGATGCGCTTGCCAAGCAGGCAAAGGCGGGGGACAACAAGAACTACGTTGCCGGCGATGGCTCGGTCACGGAGTTTGCCGCCGGCGACCGCAAGGAAGCCGTGCAGATCCAGGGAGCCCTCTTCGACGGCACCGCCGTGACCCCTGCAGACTTCCAGGGCAAGGTGAGCGTCCTGAACTTCTGGTTCGCCGCCTGCGCGCCCTGCCGGGTGGAAGCACCACTCCTCGAAGCGCTGCACCAGGAGTTCAAGGACCAGGGCGTCCAGTTCTTCGGCGTCAACCTCCGGGACGAGAAGCCCACGGCCGCGGCGTTCGAGAAAACCTTCAACCTGACCTACCCCAGCTTTGACGACAAGGACGGCGCCGTCCTGCTGTCCGTGTCAGGCCTCGTGCCGCCCGGCGCCGTGCCCACCACCCTGGTCCTGGACAAGCAGGGGCGGGTGGCTTCCCGTGTCCTCGGCGAGATCGAAAAGGGCACCCTCAAGGCCCTGATCACCGCTGCCGTGGCTGAGTAGGGCGGCCGGCACCGTGAACAGCCCCTTCGCCGAAGCCATCCTCAGCGGCTCCATCCTGCTGGCCATTCCTGTCGCGCTGCTCGCCGGACTGGTGTCTTTCCTTTCCCCGTGCGTCCTTCCCCTGGTTCCCGGATACCTGGGGTACGTCACGGGGCTGAGCGGGGTTGACCTGCAGAAGCAAAAGCGCGGCCGCATGCTGGCCGGAATCGGGCTGTTCGTCCTTGGCTTCTCCGTGATCTTCGTCCTGCTCGGCGGTGCGTTCGGCCAGCTGGGCACGCTGATAACCGGCGGCCAGAACGCCTGGATCACGCAGCTGCTGGGCGTCCTGGTGATCGTCATGGGCATCGTCTTCATGGGCGGCTTCAGCTGGCTGCAGCGGGACGCGAAAATCCATGTCAAGCCGCCCGCCGGGCTCTGGGGCGCGCCGTTGCTGGGCCTGACCTTCGGCCTGGGATGGGCTCCGTGCATCGGTCCCACCTACTCCGCTGTTCAGCTGCTGAGCCTCTCCGGCGGTTCCTCGGCCGCCAAGGGCGCCTTCCTTGCCTTCGTCTACAGCCTGGGACTGGGCATTCCGTTCCTGCTGATCGCGCTGGCCCTGCGGCGGGGGATGGGCGTCATGGCCTTCTTCCGCAGGCACCGGCTCGCGATCCAGCGGACCGGCGGGGGGATCCTTGTGGTGCTGGGTCTGTTGATGGCCACCGGCGTATGGGGTGCCTGGGTCACAGGGTTGCAGTACTGGTTCCAAACCGACGTGAAGTTGCCGATCTGATGAGCGAGCGTGTGAACGTAACGAAGAAGCAAACCGCCCCTGTCGCAGCGGCGAAGGCCCAGGCGGCCCTCCCCGTGCTGGGGCCCAAGGGCATGCTGCGCTGGGCCTGGACACAGCTGACGAGCATGCGCACCGCGCTGTTCCTCCTGCTGCTCCTCGCCGTCGCCGCCGTGCCCGGCTCGCTGTTCCCGCAGCGGCCTGCGAATCCGGCCAATGTCACCCAATACATCAAGGACCACCCGGACTACGGAAAGCTGCTGGACTCCCTCCAGCTTTACGACGTCTACTCCTCGGTGTGGTTTTCTGCCATCTACCTGCTGCTGTTCATTTCCCTGATCGGCTGCGTGGTTCCCCGCGCCATCGCCCACTTCAAGGCCATGCGCTCCCAGCCGCCGCGTACCCCGCAGCGCCTGTCGCGGCTGCCCGAATACGGCACCCTGGTGATTCCCTCCAGCGCCGGGATCCCGGCGTCGGACGCCATCAACAATGCGGCGGGGCTGCTGCGCAAACGCGGCTACCGGGTGGAGGTGCGGGATGCCGACGGCGCCCTGCCGTCCCTGGGTGCCGAGCGCGGCTTCATGAAGGAAGTGGGAAACCTTGTCTTCCACACGTCGCTGATCGGCGTGCTGGTATCCGTCGCCGCCGGCGGCCTGTTCGGGTACAGCGGCCAGCGCATCCTGGTGGAAGGCGACACCTTCGTGAACACCCTGGTGGGCTACGACCAGTTCAACCCGGGCACCAACTTCCAGTCCAGCCAGCTGCAGCCATACTCGCTCCAGCTGAACAAGTTCAACATCACCTTCGACCGGGAATCCAAGGGCAAGTTCGGCCAGCCCATCGACTTCGCGGCCACGGTGACCACCAAGGAGAACCCGGACGCCCCGCCCAAGCAGGAAATCCTGAAGGTGAACGATCCTGTCAGCCTGGGCGGCACCAGCATCTACCTCACCGGCAACGGCTACGCACCCGTGGTGACCATCCGGGACGCTGCAGGCAACGTGGCCATGCAGGGGCCGGTGGTGGCCAAGCTGCAGGGTGAGAACTACTACTCCTCTGTGGTGATCAAGGTACCGGACGCCAGGCCGGACCAGCTGGGCTTCGTGGGCTTCTTCCTCCCCACCGCATTCGTCACGGACAAGAACGTGTCGTTCAGCGCGGACCCCGAACTCTTCAACCCGCAGCTGACCCTGAACTCCTACTACGGCAACCTGGGCCTGGACACCGGCGCTCCGCAGAACGTCTTTGAACTCGACGTCAAGAACCTGACCCCGCTGAACGCCAGGAACCTGGCGGCAGGCGGCATCACCCTGGCCCCCGGCTCCACCTACACCCTTCCGGACGGCAAGGGCAGCATCAGCTTTGACGGCGTGAAGCGCTACATCGGCGTGGACATCCACCACAACCCGGGACAGGTGTCCGCCCTGGTCTTCGCCCTCCTTGCCGTGGCCGGCCTGATCCTGTCGCTCTACGTCAACCGGCGCCGCGTCTGGGTGCGCACCGGAACCGCGGCCGACGGCCGCACCATGGTGGAGTACGGACTCCTGGCCCGCGGCGAGGACCACCGCCTTGCCGGCGAGGCAGCGGCGGTCCGGAAACTGTTCTCCACCGAGTGGCAGCTTCCTGACGGGGATGCCGACGGCCCGGCCGCCGAAGACCAGGTCGCCGAAGCTACTGCCGGATCCCAGCAAACTCCCAGCGGGACAGGCGATAATGTCGCAGGCTCCGCCGATAAGGCCGTAGGCTCCGCCGAAAACGCCGAAGGCTCCATCACCACCCCAGCAGGCCCCACCGGGCCCGAAAAGGACCAGTAATGCCATTTGGAATCAACGAAACCATGGGCCAGTACAGCGAACTCTTCATGCTGCTGGCGGCGGGTACCTACACGGTGGCCTTCATTGCGTTCGCCTGGGACCTGGCGAAGAGCAGCAAGGCGCTGCGGGCGGTGGACCTTAAGGCCGCGCAGGCGGGCGTTGCGGCCAAGGTTCCGGCCGTGGCCGGCGTTGGTGCCGGCTCTCCCGGGGCCCGGCTTGACGGGCCCGCAGACCGGGCCGAGCGCCCGTCGTCGTCCGCTGCCAAGGCCGGCGGTGCAGGAACCGGCGGCGTCATGACGGCCGACGGCGACATGAAGTACGCGGAGCGTCGCGTTCCGGCGCGGGTCGCCGTGGCACTGACCACCCTTGCCGTCCTCATCCACGGCGCCGGCGTGGTCACCCGGGCGCTCGGTGCAGGCCGCGTTCCGTGGGGCAACATGTACGAATTCCTCACCACGGGCGCATTCCTGGTGGCGGCCGTTTTCCTGCTCTCGCTGATCCGGCGTGACCTCCGCTTCCTGGGCACCTTCGTGGTGGGGCTGGTCATCATCATGCTCGTTGCCGCGTCGGTGGCGTTCTGGACCCCCGTGGGCCACCTGGTGCCCGCCCTGCAGAGCTACTGGCTGGTGATCCACGTTTCCATCGCCGTGCTGTCCTCCGCACTCTTCACCCTGACCTTCGCCATGTCAACCCTGCAGCTTGTACAGTCCTACCGGCAAAAGACCGTGGCGGCCGGCGGGGCAGACAAGCTCGGTTTCATGCGCCTGGTGCCGTCGGCGCTCAGCCTGGAAAACCTCTCCTACCGCATCAACGCCATCGCCTTCATCGGCTGGACCTTCACCCTGATGTTCGGCGCGATCTGGGCAGAAAAGGCCTGGGGCCGGTTCTGGGGCTGGGACACCAAGGAAGTGTGGACATTTGTGATCTGGGTGGTCTACGCCGGCTACCTGCACGCCCGGGCCACCCGCGGCTGGACCGGAACCCGGGCCGCCTGGCTGTCGATCGTCGGCTACCTGTGCGTGATTTTCAACTTCACCATCGTGAACACGTTCTTCAACGGGCTCCACTCGTACTCCGGCCTCTAGCAGCGGGTCTTCCCGCCCGGTTGCAAGGGCCTTTTGTCCTCGATTTGAAATCCCTTCGCCAAGTGCATGCCGTTTAACCATTCGATGTAGCAACAGGGGTGTTCCCGGCTTCCCGGGGATGCTAATTTGGTGACTGTTCACTGTGATGAAGTTTGCAGGTGGACCGCCAGCCTCTCGAGGTACCCATGAGCTACGCTCTCGCCGTTGACGTCGGGACAAGTTTCACGGCAGCCGCCGTTGTACGTTTTGACCATGGGGCTTCAACCGTGCCCGAGTGCCTGCCGCTGGGTGCCCGCGGAGCCTCCATCCCCTCCGTGCTCTACTATCCGGAACAGGGTGCCGTCCTGGTGGGCGAAGCCGCGGAGCGCCGCGGCCTGGACTTCCCGGAACGCGTGGTGCGCGAATTCAAGCGCCGGATCGGCGACGAGGTTCCCATCATCCTGGGCACCCTCGCCCTCCAGCCCGCGGACATCTTCGCCACCATGGCCCGGTGGGTGGCGGACCGGGCCGCCGAACGCGAGGGCGGTCCGGCGTCGGAGGTTTTCCTGACCCACCCCGCCGCCTGGGGCAGCCACCGCCTGTCAAGCATCCGCGGCGCCCTCGCCGCCCACGGACTGCAAAACGTCACCCTCCTCCCCGAGCCGGAGGCAGCAGCCCTGCACTACGCGTCACAGGTGCGGGTGGAGGAAGGCAGCACCATCGCCGTCTACGACCTTGGGGGCGGCACCTTCGACACAGCCGTCCTGCGGAAGGCCGGCAGTAGCCGCTTTGAGCTCCTGGGCCGGCCCGAGGGCATCGAGGACCTTGGCGGCGCCGACTTTGACGCCGCCTTGTTCCGCTACGTTGCCGACCACACCGGAAATGCACTGTCGGGCCTCGACCCGGCGGACCCGGCCGTGCTGGGCGCCCTGGCGCGGCTCCGGCGCGAATGCGTCGAGGCCAAGGAGGCGCTGTCCGTGGACAGCGAGGCCACCATCCCGGTGTTCCTGCCCGGCGTCCAGCAGCAGGTCCGCCTGGTCCGTGCCGAATTCGAGGCATTGATCGAAGAACCCGTGCACGAAACGGTGGCGGCGCTCGAACGGTCCCTCGCGCAGCTTCATCTTGGACCGGCAGACCTGTCCACCGTGCTGCTGATCGGCGGGTCCTCGCGGATTCCCCTGGTGGCACAGGTGGTATCGGAAGAACTGGACCTGCCGGTCGCCGTCGACGCCGACCCTAAGTCCGCCATCTGCCTTGGGGCGGCAGTGGCGGCCGTCCTTGCCCACAATGCTGCCGCTGAGGCTGCTGCCCCGGCCCAGTCCGAGGCCAGCGCCGATGAGGCCCAGGCCGCGGTCGCTCCCGCAGAAGTGCCACCCGCGCCGGGCCTGCCCAGCTGGTCGCGTAAATACGCGCTGGCGGGAGGCGCCCCCGCGGGCCCGGCCCTCCGCGGCCCGCAACGCAGGCGCCGGGGAGCGCATGCCCCGGCGCCCACCGTACGGGTCACCGCAGTGGCTGCCGCAGCTGCCCTCCTGACAGTCCTGACAGCTACCGCTGCGCAAAGCCCGGACGGCTTCGGCAGCCTGACCGCCATGTTTGTGCCCCAAGCCGGAGCAAGCACCACCGGCGGTTCCGCCGGCACGGAAACTGCCGGCGGGGGAGTAGCGGCCACAGCGCCCACCCCCCAGCCACTTGCCGGCGTGGAGGCCAGCGCCAGGAAACCCCTTTCGCAGGAAACAGGGCTGAGTGCCTCCGCGCTCCCCACCGGCGGACAGGCCGCCGGCAACGCAATGCCCACAACGGGAGCCAATCCTCCGGCAGACGGCCCTGCCGCGGCAGGCGCGGTACCGGCAGCCGGTGCACCGGCGGCCCCTGCTGATCCGGGCACGGCAGGGACAGATTCCGGAGCAACGGGCCCTGGAACAGCAACGGACGGGACAGCGGTAACCCCCGAATCCGCCACCGGAGACCCCACAACCCCTCCGGCCACCCAGACGGCCACCGATCCTGCCCCGTCGGATACCCCGGATCCGACTGATCCCGGAGCAACCGATCCTGGAACCACCGATCCCGCGACTGCCGTTGCGACGGAGCCTCCGGTGGGGGATACCGCAACGCCCAGCCCAGCGGACGGCCCAGGTCCTACGGACACAACACAGCCTTCCCTGAGCCCAACCGACCTGGCCGCCGAAGCCAGTCCAACGCCCCAGGCGCCACCAGCCGAAACAACACCCCCTGTTGAAGAAACGGCCGTGGCAACGGCCCCGACCACTCTTCCGGCAGCCTGACATGGACGGGCATCTCCAGCGGGCGGAACGCCCCATACCCCTGCACACTTCACCCGACCACCAAGGGCAACCACCCCATGTCACGGAGCTGGTCGCCAGCCAGCTTAGGGGTGCACAGGCCGCCGTGCGGGACCTGCTGCTGGCACTCTCGGTGGGCTTCGCCCTGCCGGGACCGCTGCCGGCAGACCTGCAGCACAAGCTCGACAGCGGGGCTGTGGAGGACCTGGACGCCCTGGTGGACCGGGCCGAGGCCGCGGGCCTGCTGAGGCCGGACGGCACTGTACTCGGGACTGTCCAGCATGCCCTGCTGACCGCCACGCCAACGTCCAAGGTGCATGCGCTCCAGCGTGAACTCGTATCGGTTTTCATTTCGGCCGGACAACCGCTTGGCAGCCTCGCCCGGGAGCTGGCACGGGGCGGCCTCGCTGACCACCGGGTGGCTGCAGAACTGGAGCATGCGGCCGATGTGGCCCTGGAAGGTGACCCCCGGCTTGCGTCCCAACTCTACGGGGAGGCGCTCCTGGCCGGTGCCGATCCGCTGGCAACGGCGGCACGGCGCGCCCAGGCCGCAGCCGGCGACGGGGAGCTGGATGCCGCCGCGCGAATCATCGACGCCCTCCTGGTCAGCTCCGATCCGCCGGATGTCCGGCGCGGGGCCGACGTGGCTGCCTCTGTCTGGGCCCAACGGGGAATGCTCGCCCGTGCCGCCGACGTCTACAGCTGGCTCGGCTCTGCCCGGGTTGGGCCCTCCGCGCCGCTCGCGGCCGTGGCCATGATCGGAGCCGGCGACAGGTCCGGTGCGGAGTCGATCTTCCAGCCGGATGCGCCGGCGGCATCGCCAACGCTCCTGGCGGCCGCCCTGGTCCAGACCGGCCAGGGAATCATCGCGTCCCTGGGGGACAAACCCCACCAGGGCATATCCTTGCTGATCCACGCCTCGGACATGCTTAATTCGTCGCGGATCGCACTTCCGCTGCCTGAAACGCCGGCCGCCCTCGCAGCCCTGCTGGCCCTTCACAGCGGCGATCCCCACTTGGCGGAAACTGTCTGCCGGTCGGCGGCAGCAGCGGGGCAAGGTGGAAATTCAGCCCAGCCCAGGCTCCTGCTGCTCCAGGGCTGGGCTGCCATGATGCAGGACAAACCCGAGGAGGCCCGGCTTGCCGCGACGGAGGCCGCCAAAGCCAACCCGTGGCCACTGGTCCCGCGCGATGAGTTCATGTGTGCGGCGCTGGAAGTGGGGCTGGCCCGCCGCAACGGTGACGTTCCCGAACTGCTCAGGGCCTGGGAACGGGCACGCGAAGCCATGCTCCACACGTCGGTAGACCTTTACAGCCTGCTTCCCTGGGGGGAACTGCTGATTGCGGCCGCCCGGCTCCGCGAAACGCCCCGTGTGGCCCAGTACCTGGACGATGCGTGGAAGTTGCTGGGCCAGTTGGACGAACCTGCCCTTTGGGCCGTTCCGCTGCACTGGGCCGGAGTCCAGGCAGCGCTGCTGAACGAGAGCCCCGCCGATCTTGCCCCGCATGCCACGGCGCTGGCCCGGGCGTCCGCCCACAGCCAGCTTGCCGCGGTCCTGGCGACGGCAGGCAAAGCCTGGGTATCCGTGCTGGCCGGGCGGTTCCGTCCGGCCGATGTGGAGGCCGCTGCACGGTTGCTGGGTGCCGTGGGAATGCCGTGGGAAGGGGCCAGGCTGGCCGGGCACGCAGCCGCCCGTGCCGAGGAACGGCGCGACATGATGCGCCTGTTGGCCTGTGCCAGGGACCTCCACCCGCAGGGCCCTCCTGCCGGTGCCGCCTCCCGGGCCGCGGACCTGCGCCCGGGAGCCGCGGACGCTGCGGGGAACAGGGCCCAGTCGGATGCTTCGGGACTGAGTGAGCGGGAGAAGGAAGTGGCCAGGCTGGTGCTTGAAGGCAAGACCTATCGGGAAATTGGTGAGGCAATCTATATTTCTCCCCGGACCGCGGAGCACCATATCGCCCGTATCCGGCGCCGCTTGGGTGCCGAAAACCGCTCCGACCTGCTGACCAGGCTGCGCCTGGCGCTGGGTGTGGACAACCAGCAGCCACTGAATCCACAACAGGAGTGACCCCTAGTACCCCTACTGCCGGAGGCGTCCGAGCCCCGGAGCCGAGCCTGCGGGCAGGGGGGACGCGCCCCGATGCCCCGTCCCGGCAAGGAACCTAGGTTTAAGCCAACCGGATCCGTTCGCCGCATGATCCACAACTCGACAAAGATGTGAGGACCACGCACATGCCAACACTCGCCAACGACCTTGTGCAGTTCCTGATGCAGCTCTTCGGCAACCGGAAGGCCATCCAGAATTTCCTGGACAACCCGGAAAAGACCTTGGCGGAACACGGCCTGGCCAATGTGTGCTCGGCTGACGTGGATGCGGCAATGCCCGTTGTCCTCGACTACGCCCCCATCAGCGTCAGCGCTCCCGCACTCGACCGGGGGTACAGCACCGGCGGCAACAGCGCATGGGCCGGACAGGCGAACGCGTCGGCCGTCCACACCGGGAGCGCGGCCGCCATCCATGCCGGTGGACAGGGCGCGGGGTATGGCGGTGATGACCACGCGTACGCAGTGCAGCAGCTCCACCACGTGGTGAACCACTTCTCCTACACCACGAGCACCACCATGCTCGATGACCGGGACACCATCACGGACCAGTCGGTCCACCAAAACATCTGGGCGGACGGTGACGTGGAGCAATGGTTCGACAACGCGGCCGCCGTGGCGACCGGGGACCGGGCCGTGGCAGCCGGTGACGACGCCAGTGTCAGGGATTCGAACAACATCAGGGATTCCCACAACACCGACGATTCGACCGACAACTCCACGGATAACTCGATCCACGCGGGTGGCAGCGTCAGCGTCGGCACCGAGGAGACGCACATCTCCGACGCGTTCAACACGGATCTCAGCCTGGATGTGGACGATTCCTTCAACGACAACTCGGACAACTCCGACCATTCAGACCATTCTGTAAGCACGGCCCTGGACCTGACGGACTCGTTCAACGACAACTCCGACAACTCCACTGAAAACACGGTGGCGGTGGACGATTCGTTCAACCAGGACAACTCCACCACCACCGACGTGCAGGTAGACGACTCGTTCAACCAGGACAACTCCACCACCACGGACGTGCAGGTGGACGACTCGTTCCAGGACAACGCGGCTGCGAACATCGCGCAGGACAACCTGGTGGCGGCGGACAACCAACTGGACTTCACGGAGGACCAATCCACCCACACCGATGTCGACCTGGACAACCACACCACCATTGACGATTCGGTGGTTGACGACTCCACCGCGCTGTAACACGCTAGTCCCGGGAGGCAAACCGCCCGCAGGAGGTGTCTGCCGCCTGTGGGCTCTTCCAGCACCACCGACGGCGGGATTTTCGGCACCGTGACAGGTTTCGGCAGTGGAAGGACGCACGCTGTGGCAGAAGGAGGACTGGCCGGGCCGCTTGGGCCTGCAGCCGCCGGGCAACTGGTGAAGCTGCTGGAGGAAGGCCTGCGGCTGGTGGGCGGCGGGGACCGCGCGGACCTGCGCCGGCGGCTGGAGCAAGCCATGGCCCGGCTGAAGGATCCCAGCGTCATGGTCATCGTGGTGGGGGAGTTCAAACAAGGCAAGAGCAAGCTCATCAACGCCCTGGTCAACGCGCCCGTATGCCCGGTGGATGACGATATCGCCACCGCACTGCCCACCATCGTCCGCTACGGCGAACCGGCTTCGGCCGCCGTCCTGGTTCCCTCGGACAGTCCTTCCGGGACGGAAGGAGCCGACGGACGGGACGGCAGCGTGGAGCGCAGGCCGGTGGATCTTGCGGAGCTGCCGGCCTTTGTGTCGGAGCAGGGCAACCCGGGTAACAGCCGGAAACTCGCGGCCGCGGAGGTCTGCCTGCCCCGCCGGATCCTTACCGGTGGGCTCACCATCATAGATTCCCCGGGCGTGGGCGGCATGGGCTCCTCGCACACCCTGACCACCCTCACCGCACTTCCCACAGCCGACGCCCTGCTGATGGTCTCGGACGCCTCGCAGGAATATACCGAACCGGAGCTGCGGTTCCTGCGGCAGGCCATGCGCATCACCCCCAGCGTCGCCGCGGTCCTGTCCAAAACCGACCTCTACCCGGACTGGCGGCGGGTGGAGGAGCTGGACCGGGAGCACCTGGACCAGGTCGCTCCGGGTATTCCGCTCTTCCCACTGTCCGCAGACCTGCGCCTCGAGGCATCGCGGCTGCAGGACAGCGAACTCAATGCCGAATCAGGTTTTCCGGACCTCGTCACCCACCTCCGCAACGACGTCGTGGGCAAGGCGGAGCGCATCCAGCGCCACTCCGTCAGCCAGGACCTGCTGTCCGTCACCGAAAACCTTCGGCTGTCGCTGCAGTCCGAGCTTGAAGCCCTGGAGAACCCGGAGGGCAAGCCGGAGATGCTGGCCGCCCTGGAACAGGCCAAGACCGAGGCCGATGAGTTGAGGAAGCGTTCGGCGCGCTGGCAGCTGACCCTCAGCGATGGCATCAACGACCTCATCGCGGACATGGAGTACGACCTCCGGGACCGCCTGCGCCACATCCAAAAGGAAGCCGAGAATGCCATCGACCAGGGCGACCCCGGACCTGTCTGGACCGAATTCTCCCAGTGGCTCGAAGAATGCGCGGCCGCCGCAGTCTCGGACACCTTTGTCTGGACGAGTGAGCGGGCCCAATGGCTTGCGGGGCAGGTGGCGGCACACTTCGCCGCTGACGAGGTGTCACTGCCCGTCCTGCACGTGGCCGATTCCGGGGATGCCCTGGACCCGGTGGACGGAATGGCGGACCTGGACCCGGGGCGAGTGAATCCTGTCCAGAAGGTCCTGATCGGGATGCGCGGCTCCTACGGCGGGGTCCTGATGTTTGGCCTCCTGACGGGCATTTTCGGGATGGCCCTGATCAATCCGCTGTCGGTGGGCGCCGGGCTCCTGCTTGGCCGCAAGGCGTACCGGGATGACCAGGAAAACCGGCTGAAGCGCCGCCAGGGCGAAGCGAAGGCATTGGTCCGGCGGCAGCTTGACGATGTTACATTCCAGGTGGGAAAGCAGCTGAAGGACCGGCTGCGCCTGGTCCAGCGCACCATCCGGGACCACTTCACCGATATCGCGGATGAATACCACCGTTCGCTGTCCGATTCCGTTGCCGCAGCCCAGAAAACCGCCAACTCGTATACGCAGGAGAGAGAAGGGCGGGTGCGGGAAATCAGGGCCCAGCTCACCAAGGTGGACGCGCTGCACCGGGCCGCCGAGGCAGTATCAGCGGAGGCCAACGCAGCCGGGATTCCCAGGGCAGCGGGGGGGCGATGACGGTACCCACCGCGTCGGGCGCGGCGGCCCTTCTCCGCGAAGCGCTGGAGGTCTATGGCGATGACCCCCAGGCCGCCGATGCACTCCAGGGCTACGCGCAGCGCCTGGCGGAACCGCTGCGGGTAGCGGTCGCCGGCATGGTGAAGGCAGGGAAGTCCACGCTCCTGAACGCCATCATCGGGGAGGAAATCGCTCCCACGGACACTGGCGAATGCACCCGGATCATCACCTGGTACCGGCACGGCCATACCCCGCGGATCACCCTGCACACCACAGACGGGCAACCCCGGAACCTGCCGTTGAGGCGGGAGGGCGGCCGGCTGGCCTTCGCCCTGGACGGGGTGCCTGCTGAGCGTGTGGAAAGGCTCGACGTCGAATGGCCGTCCCCTGCGCTGAAGGCGCTGACGCTGATCGATACCCCCGGGATCGCGTCACTGTCCCAGGATGTGTCCGCACGGTCGGTACGCTTCCTCACCCCGGAGGACTCGCCGTCGGAAGCCGATGCCGTTATCTACCTGATGCGTCACCTGCACGCCTCGGACGTCCATTTCCTCGAGTCGTTCCGGGACACCGGCGCCGGCCGCTCGGGCACGGTCAATGCCATCGCGGTGCTGTCCCGTGCCGACGAAGTGGGGGCCGGACGCATTGACTCGCTGATTTCGGCGGGCACCATCGCCGAAAGATACAGCCGCGACCCCAACCTTCGGAAGCTGGCCCTGGACGTGCTTCCGGTGGCGGGACTGCTGGCCCAGAGTGCCCGTACCCTGCGGCAGCCGGATTTCGAAGCCCTCCAGGCGCTGGCAACGCTGGACCGAAGCGGGCGAGAACGGATGATGCTTTCGGCGGACAGGTTCCGCCGGTCCGCGGGGCCGGAAGGGCTGACGGAAGCGGCCCGGGCTTCCCTGCTGGAGCGCTTTGGGCTTTTTGGCATCCGGTTGGCCGTGGTCCTGATCCGCAGCGGGTTCACCGAACCCACGCCGCTGGCCCACGAACTGGTGCGCCGCAGCGGCCTGGACCCGCTGCTGGAACTGCTTGAGCGCCAGTTCCAGTCGAGGGCGGCCGTGTTGAAGGCCAGGACCGCCCTGGCGGCGGTGGCAGACCTCCTGCACAGCCGCCCGCGGCCACGGACAGAACACCTCGCAGCATCCCTGGAACGGCTTGAGGCCGGCGACCACGAATTCCGTGAGCTGAGGCTGCTCGCCGCGCTCCGGACGGCCGGGGTGGAGCTGGCCCCGGAACTGGCGGCGGAAGCTGAACGGCTGGTTGGCGGCCGCGGGACGGGTGCCTGCCTGCGGTTGGGCCTCGCCCCTGGTACCGCTCCCGATGTGCTGGCTGCAGAAGCCCGGCGCTGCCTCACCCGCTGGCGCAGGATTGCCGAGAACCCGCTGACGGCGCGGTCCGCAGCCGAAGCGTGCCGGGTAGTGGTCCGCAGCTGCGAGGGCGTACTGGCGGAATGCGCGGGACTGGACCGGCAAGCGCAGTCAGCCTAGGCAGGCCAAGCCAGCTTTACTGGGGCCGGGCGTCGGCAGCGCCTCCTCAAACACGCCCGCGCTTCAACCATGCTCCGGCAGAAGGCAGGAACAGGAGGACCAGTCCGGCGAAGGCCAGGGCCACCCCGGCAACCCAAAGCATCACCACATAGCTTCCCGCGGCACCGCCGGGGACCAGGAAAGCGGCCGCCAGCAGCAGGAGGAGGACATGGGTGGCGAGGAGGGGAACCAGGGTCCAGCGTGCCCACTTCCGGCGGCCCAGCAGCATGGACAGTACGGCGGCCTCCAGCAGGGTCACCAGCAGCAGAGCCGCGATGCTTCCCCAAAAAACGATCCCCGCCGCGGTCCCCACCGAGCCGGCGTCGCTGCCGGCCGCCATATCCGCCACGACGCCGCGGAGCCGCTGCAGGTTGGAGTCGCGGGCAACATAGGAACCGAGCAGGACAGCCAATCCGGCGATGAAGCTGAGGATCCAGAGGGTACGGGCGGTGCGGACCGGCCACGGCGCCGGAGGCGTGACCGGGATGGGCGGCGGCGCCGAGTAGGAGAGGCCGGGCCTCGGAGGGGGAGCAGGCAAATGCCGCTCGTCACCGCCGGGTTGGGACGCCACGGGAACTATTTCAGTCCGTCGGTGTCATGTTCGTCGGTGCCCCGCCGGCCCTTCCCGTTTTCCTCCTTGGCCTTGGCCTCAAGGTCGTCCCGGAGTTTCTTCAGGCGTTCGGCCTCGGCCTGGTTACGGCGGCGGGCCTCAAGGTTGCGCAGGAAGTCCGGGTCGTCGTCGGGCGCAGTGGGGTGGGGATAGCTGGGCCGCGGCTGCGCTGTCCCGCGCGGGCGGCCGATCAACAGCCAGAGGACGGCGCCCAGGATGGGCAGCACGATCTGGACAATGAGCCAGGCGGGTTTGGAGATGCCCCTGGTCAGGCGGCCTTCGGTGCGGATCACGTCCACCAGGCCATACACAAAGATGACGAGGACTGCCACGGCCAATGCCACACGGAAGAGCATGCCATTAAGTCTATCGTCAGGACGGGCAGGGGCCCCCGGCGGAGGCGGCTAAACTTGAATAGTGGCCTTTTTGAAATATTCCCTGATCCGGCTGGCGATCTTCCTGCCCCTGTTTATCCTCTTTGCGCTCCTGCAGGTGGGGCTCCTGGTGTCCGTGATCTGCGCCGCGCTCATCGCCTTTGCCATCAGCTACCTGTTCTTCCAGAAGCAGCGGGACGCTGCCGCGGCAGCCCTGCAGTACCGGTTCTCCGGCAAGGCCAAGCCCCTGCGGTCAGCTGGCGAGGTCCAGGACGCCAACGCGGAGGACGCCCTGCTGGACGCCAACCCGGACATCACCATCAACAACGCAAACGGCAGCAGCAACAAAGACAGCTAGAACCCGTGGCTGAGGATCAGCCCCAGTGAGAACAGCACGCTGTAGCCAAGGTTGATCAAACCGGTCTGCTTCAGGACCGGGATCAGGCTCTTGCGCTTGCGGCCGTTGATCATCAGCCAGGCCGGCATCAGGCAAGCCGGAATGAGCAGCAGCACGATCAGGATCCAGGGCCGGCCCGGCGCCAGGATCACCACCAGCAGGATGGCGACGGCCAGCATCAGGACGTAGCTTTCCCGCGCGTGCTTGTCGCCCAGCCGCACGGCCAGGGTTTTCTTGCCGGCCTGCATATCCGTGGGAATGTCCCGGACGTTGTTGGCCATGAGCAGCGCGGTGGCGATCAGGCCGGTGCCGATGGCACCGATGACGGCGGACAGGCTGATGTGGCCGGCCTGGGTGTAGGTGGTCCCGAGGGTGGCCACCAGGCCGAAGAAGACGAAGACGAAGACGTCGCCCAGGCCCATGTAGCCGTAGGGGTTCTTGCCGCCGGTGTAGCCCCACGCAGCCATGACGCAGCCGAGCCCCACCAGGATCAGCCACCATGCCTGGGTGAGGAACACCAGGACCAGGCCAAACACCATGGCGAGGGCGAAGGTCCCGAACGCGGCCCACTTCACATGTTCCGGCTTGGCGGCGCCGGAGCCCACCAGCCGCAGCGGGCCCACCCGGTCATCGTCCGTGCCGCGGATGCCGTCGGAGTAGTCGTTGGCGAAGTTGACGCCGACCTGGAGCAGGAGTGCCACCAGCGCCGCGAGGATGGCGTTGGGCAGGATGAACCGGTCCATCTCATAGGCGGCGGCGGTGCCGATCAGCACGGGCGCGATCGCTGCCGGGAGCGTCCGGAGTCGGGCGCCTTGGATCCATTGGGCGGCTGTGGCCACGGTTAGTACCTCGTGTTGTTTCGGTCAGACGGCAGGACGGGACGTACCCACCCACCTCGGTGGTGCAGGTCCAACTCTACTTTCCCCGGTGCAGGGCGCTGAGTTCGGCAGTCATGGCGAGCCGGTCCGGTTTGCCATTGGCGAGCATCCGCAGGGCCGGGGCGGTGAGGACGGTTTTGGGCGCCAGCACCCCCAGCTGCTGTTGCCACAGGTGTTGAAGGACGACGGCGGGGTCCCCGCCATTGTGCCGGGCCACGCCTTCGGGGGTGAGCGCCACGTAGGCGGCCACCGCCTGGCCCCACTCCGCGGAGGGGACGCCGGCCACGAAAGCCGCGGAAACGTCGTCGGACTCTTCCAGCTGCTCCTGCACGTGCCCGGCCGAGACCTTGACGCCGCCGGTGATGATGACGTCGTCCGCACGTCCGAGCACGGTGAGCCGGCCGTCGTCGTCAATCGAGCCGAGGTCGCTGGTGCGGTACCAGCGGACACCGTCCTCCTCGAAGAACGTTCCGGTTTCCTCGTCCGGTGCCTCGATGTAGCCGGCCGCCACCGTGTCCCCGCCCAGCAGGATCTGGCCGTCCTCCGCCACCCGGACCGAAACGCCTTCCAAAGGGTAGCCGTCGTAGACGCAGCCGCCCGACGTTTCCGCGGATCCGTACGTGGTGATGACCCGGACCCCCGCCTCACGCGCTGCTGTGAGGAGTGCCTCCGGGGCCGGGGCGCCGCCGAGCAGGATGGCGTTGAAGCGGCGGAGCACCGCCAGCGTTTCCGGCGACGGATCGTCCAGGAGGCGCTGCAGTTGGGTGGGCACCAGGGAGGTGAAGCGGATTTTGTCCGTCAGCTCCAGCGCTGCGGCGGTGAAGGCCTCGGGAGTGAAGCCGCCGGACATGTCCATGACCCAGGGCCGGGTCCCGGCGAACAGGGACCGCACCAGCACCTGGATGCCGGCAACGAACTGCACGGGCAGTGCCAGCAGCCATTGCCCCTCGCCCTTGAGCCGCAGAGCGGTGGCCATTGAGGAGGCCGCCAGGGACTCCACCGTCAGCAGGGTGGCCTTGGGCGTGCCGGTGGACCCGGACGTGCGCACCACGGCCACGGCGTCGTCGCAGCCGGGGGTCTCCACATGGCCGACGACCAGGGCGCCGTCCGGGCCAACGGAGAGTTCGACGGCGGGGCCCTCACCGTGCAGGGCGGCCGCCAGGGCTTTCAGGGCGGGTTCGATATTGAGCGGTCCGTGCTGGACCGGGACAGGGGGAGTTTCGCTGTTCATTGCCGTCTTGCCTTAGAAGTAGTGCGGGAAGCGTGACCAGTCGGGGTCGCGCTTTTGCAGGAAGGCCTCCTTGCCCTCGACGGCCTCATCCGTCATGTAGGCCAGCCGGGTCGCTTCACCGGCAAACACCTGCTGGCCGGCGAGGCCGTCGTCCGCGAGGTTGAAGGCGAACTTGAGCATGCGGATGGCCTGCGGGGACTGCCGGGCGATGTCTGAGGCGTACTCCAGGGCCACTTCCTCGAGCCGCTCATGGTCCACGGCCTCATTGACCGCGCCCATGCGGACCATGTCTTCTGCGGAATATTCACGGGCCAGGAAGAAAATCTCGCGGGCGGTCTTTTGCCCCACCTGCCGGGCCAGCAGCGCGGAGCCGTACCCGGCGTCGAAACTTCCCACGGTGGCGTCGGTCTGCTTGAACCTGCCGTGCTCGCGCGACGCGATGGTGAGGTCGGCCACCACGTGCAGCGAGTGCCCGCCGCCCGCCGCCCAGCCGTTGACGACGGCGATCACCACCTTGGGCATGGTGCGCATGAGCCGCTGGACTTCCAGGATGTGGAGCCGGCCGGCCCTGGCGGGGTCGATGGTTTCCTGCGTCTCGCCATCGGCTGTGTTTTCTACTACGTACCGGTAGCCGTCCCGGCCCCGGATCCGCTGGTCACCGCCGGAGCAGAACGAGTGGCCGCCGTCCTTGGGGGAGGGGCCGTTGCCGGTAAGCAGGACGGTGGCGACGTCCGGCGTCATCCGGGCGTGGTCCATGGCCCGGTACAGCTCATCCACTGTGCCCGGCCGGAACGCGTTGCGGACCTCCGGCCGGTTGAACGCAATCCGGACCGTGGGCAGGTCACGCACCCAGCCGCCGTCGGCATCCCGCTCCACCTGCCGGTGGTAGGTCATGTCCTGGAAGTCCTCGAAACCGGAGACCACCCGCCAGCG
Organism: Paenarthrobacter sp. 22069; assembly: GCF_052046035.1. Taxonomy (NCBI): domain Bacteria; kingdom Bacillati; phylum Actinomycetota; class Actinomycetes; order Micrococcales; family Micrococcaceae; genus Paenarthrobacter; species Paenarthrobacter sp. 22069. The sequence goes on from NZ_JBQEQF010000003.1 coordinate 133,267, forward strand.
GGTGGGATCGAAGACATCGGACACCGGGGAGGGGATCTGGTTGCTCACCGTCCAAGTCTAGTAATCGGCGTCAGCTGATGCAGAACTCGTTGCCCTCAGGGTCGGCCATGGTGTGCCATGAATGCGGCCCCTGCCGCGCCGTCCAGAGGAAGGAGGCGCCGCGGGCCTCGAGCTCGCGCCGCACCTCGTCCTTGTCCCGGCCGTCCAGCCTGACGTCCCAGTGCACCCGGTTCTTCACCGTCTTACCCTCGGGTGCTGTCTGGAACAGGATGCGCCTCTCGGGGTCCTTCGAGTCGATGTCCTGAGGCGGACGGATCGCAGCCCCATCCTTCCAGACCAGGTGCCCGCGGTGGGTCCTGGTTTGGTCCTCAGTGGCGTAGCCCTGTTCGACCATGGACCGGATGAAGTCCGCGTCCTGCGGCTCCACCACCCACTGCAGTGTCTCCGCCCACCAATCGGCAAGCTCGTGGGGGCTGGTGGAATCGACAACGATCTGGATATTCAGTCCCATCCGTCCACGGTACGGCCGGGGCGGGAGATGCGGAACGTCCCGTTCCAGGAACGCCTATGCCTGCACGTTCTGCATGTGTTGGAAGAGCTCAGGGGGGATGGCGTACACCAGGACCACCGCCAGCAGGTTCTTGGCCGCGTGCACCAGGTAGGAGAACATCACGTTCTTCCCGGTCCACATGTAAACGAACACCAGGGTGGCGCCCATGGCCAGGTAGGGGAGCAGTGCGGTGAGTGTGACCGCCTCCCGGCCCACGATGTGAAGCGCGGCGAACAGAAACACGGACAGTGCGCAGCAAATCCAGATGTTCAGGCGCCTGCTGAGCTTGCCGATCAGCAGGTGGCGGAAGACGTATTCCTCCACGAATGGTCCCACTACCACCAGCAGCGGAACCATGAGCCAGGCGGGGACCTGCTGCATCAGTGCCTGCAGTCCCGCCTGGTTCTGGGAGGTCTGCACCTGCCCGTTCGCCGCCACCACAATCGCAGTGAGGATCAGCATCACGATCACTGCTGCGGGCACCATCAGCAGCGTGAACCACGGCCGGGTGGCCAGGACCTTGAGGTCGCGGACCACCACCTTGCGGGCGGCCACGAATGCCAGTATTCCCACTGAGGCATAGAAGAGCAGGTCCACAGCGTAGGAGGCAGCCGCAGGGGAGGGCGCCACCTGCCGAAGGATGGGTTTCACCAGATCGCCGGCTACGGCAAAGAACGCGGCAATGGCCACGTAGAGGCAAACCGCAGCGCCGTCGATTCGCGAGAAACGGTACAGCTGCGGCTGCGGGGAGGGCAGTAAGCGGTGGGCTGTGGCCATGGCTTCAGCCTATCGCCGCCGGCTCTGTGTAGTCCGCGTCACGTAGCACCCGCAACGGTCTAGTAGGATGGACAGGCCGCTTGAAGCTTCGGCAGTTCGTTGGATTGCCCTCACAAATGCTGGTCTCAAGGCTGAATAGCCGAATTTTGTGAGCTTGATCATACGAAGTCCGGATGCGGCCAACCCCCAACCCACAAGGAACAGTTGTGCCTCAAAGTACCCCCGCAGACCTAAAGAACCACACGGCCCCATCCACTGCCGTCGACCCCACCCTCAGCGCCGAGGGCTACAGCAAGACGCTCGGCCGCCGCCATGTCACCATGATCGCCATGGGCGGCGCTATCGGCGTGGGCCTTTTCATGGGAGCCGGCGGCCGCCTGTCCTCCACTGGCCCGGCCCTGATTTTCTCCTACGCCATCGCCGGCGTCATCGCCTACCTCCTGATGCGGGCCCTGGGCGAGCTCATCATGTACCGCCAGACCTCCGGCTCCTTCGTCAGCTACGCCGGTGAGATGTTCGGCAAGAAGGGCGCCTTCCTCTCCGGCTGGATGTACTTCATCAACTGGGGCATGACCGGCATCGCCGAACTCATCGCCATCGGCCTCTACTTCCAGTTCTTCTTCCCCAACGTCCCGGTGGAGGCCTCGGCCATCGCGGCCCTGGCACTGCTGGTGGCCGTCAACCTGCTCAGCGTCAAGGCGTTCGGTGAGTTCGAGTTCTGGGCCTCCTGCCTCAAGGTAGGCGCCATCCTGATCTTCCTGGCGGTGGGCACGTTCATGGTGGTCACCAACGCCCAGGTGGGTCCCGGCCACGCCTCGGTGAGCAACCTGTTCGCGGCCGAGGGCGGCATGTTCCCCAAGGGTGCCCTGGTGATGGTGCTCGTCCTCAACGCCGTGATCTTCGCCTACAACGGCATCGAACTGGTCGGCATTACCGCCGGCGAGATGCAAAACCCGGAACGCGAAGTGCCCAAGGCGATCCGCGCCGTCGTCCTGCGCATCGTGGTGTTCTACGTCGGTTCCGTGACCCTGCTGGCCATGCTGCTGCCATCCGACCAGTACAAGGCCGGCACCTCGCCCTTCGTCACGGTCTTCGGCCAGATGGGTCTGAGCTGGGTGGGTGACGTGATGAACATGATCGTCATCACCGCCGCACTGTCTTCGTGCAACTCCGGCCTGTACTCCATCGGCCGCGTGTTCCGCACCATGGCAAACAACGGCCATGCTCCGCAGTGGCTCACCAAGATGTCCCGGCGCCACGTTCCGTACGCGGCCATCCTTGCCATCGCAGCGTTCTATCTGGTGGGCATCCTCCTGAACATCTGGCTGGGCGGCTCGCACGCGTTCGACCTGGCGCTGAACACCGCGTCCATCGGCGTGATCTTCTGCTGGGGCGCCATCTTCGCCAGCCAGATCATGCTGCGCAAGAAGGAAGGCAACGCGTCCAGCCTGCCGATGCCCGGCTCACCGTGGACCAGCTGGGCAGGCCTGCTGGGCCTGCTGGCGATCACCGTGCTCATCGGCTTCGACACCATGACCAGCAAGGACGGTGAAGTCTTCTACCTGGGCCTCTGGACCCTGGGGACCATCCCGTTCTTCGCCGTCCTCCTGTGGCTCGGCTGGCAGAAGGTCAAGAACAACGAGCCTAAGAACGCGCTGTTCACCTAAGCCTTCCCGGCTTTTCCAAATAACCGTCGACGGCGGGCGTCCCCCTGGGTGGGGGCGCCCGCCGTCGGCGTTTCCTCCTTGACGTCGTCCGGTTCAGTCCTTCAGATACCGGTCGAAGTAATCCTCGATCCGCTGCCAGGCCTCCGGGGCCGAGTCGGGATCAGGCCCGATGCCCATCACCCGCATGAGCGGGCGCAGGAACCGGGGGCCCTCCTCGGTGTCGTTCAGGAAGGCATGTCCGGCCCCCGGGAATTCCCTGACGCTGTGCTCGATGCCCAGCCGGTCGAGTGCGGACTCGAGCCGGTGGGCAGCTCCTTGCAAGGGCTTGTCCGCACCCCCGTAGTTGGCCACGATGGGGCAGGCGCCGCGGAGGGCGTCGTCCAGGTTGCCGGGAAGCCGCCCGTAGTTGACCGAGGCCACGTTAAACCCGTCCGTGGCCACGAGCAGCGCGAAGCCGCCGCCCATGCAGAAGCCGATCACGCCGGTCTTTCCTGTGGAGTGCGGGGAACCGGCAAGCCACTTCCGCGCCGTGTCGATGTCCGTGAATGCCCGGCCGGTGCCGGTGGCCATGCTTCGCATGGTGCTGACCAGGCAGCGCCGCGCCCCGCCCTCGCTGAACAGGTCCACCGCCAGCGTAAGGTAGCCCGCACGGGCCATCCTGTCCGCATGTCTCCGGGTCTGCTCCGTGAGCCCAAAGGCCTCGTGAATCATCACCACCCCGGGAAACGGGCCCTGGCCCTGCGGCGTGGCTAGATGGCCGCCCAGGGGGCGGGATCCACCGGCGGCGGCACTTTCGGCGCTGAGGTCAACGTAGGTCATGGCTAAGGCTAACCGGGGAACCAGGCGCGCGCGGCGGGCATGCCGGCCGGGAACCGGGGGAAAAGGTGGTGCGCGGCGCCTGGCCCGGGCAGACTGGGCATGTGGGCGAACCGTGGGTGCTGCATGTGGACCTTGACCAGTTCATCGCTGCCGTCGAGGTGCTGCGACGGCCCGAACTGGCAGGCAAGCCCATCATCGTGGGCGGACGCGGCGACCCCACCGAAAGGGCCGTGGTGTCCACGGCGTCCTACGAGGCCAGGGCCTACGGGGTGGGATCCGGAATGCCGCTGCGCATCGCCGCACGCAAAGTACCGGACGCCGTCATCCTGCCCGTCGACCATGAGGCCTACCTTGAAGCGTCGGACAAGGTCATGGCGGTCCTGCGTTCGCAGCCGGGAACCACGGTCCAGGTCCTTGGCTGGGACGAAGCGTTCGTCGGCGTGGAGACTCAGGATCCGGAGGGCTTCGCCCGGCAGCTGCAGGAGGCAGTCCTGGCCGAAACCCGGCTGCACTGCAGCGTCGGCATCGGTGACACCCTGGTCCGCGCCAAGGTTGCCACCTCTTTCGGCAAGCCCGCCGGCGTCTTCCGGCTCACGGCCGGCAACTGGCTCGACGTGATGGGGGACCGTCCCACGATCGACCTTTGGGGTGTGGGCACCAAGGTGTCCCGCCGCCTCGCCACCCTGGGGATCACGACCGTCGCGGGACTGGCGGCCGCCAATCCCGAAGACCTGGTTCCCGAATTCGGCCCGAAGATGGGTCCCTGGTATGCGCAGCTGGGACGGGGCGACGGATCGCGGACTGTCGATGACACGCCCTGGGTGGCCCGGGGGCACAGCCGGGAGACCACCTTCCAGCGTGACCTGACGGATCCGGGGCAGATTGAAGCAGCCGTCCGTGAGTTGGCGGCGCGGGTCCTGGAGGATGTCGCCGCCGAAGGAAGGCCCGTTATCGGCGTGACGCTGAAGGTGCGCTATGCCCCGTTCACCACCAAAACCTATGCGCGCAAGATCCCTGAAACAACGGATCCCGCCGACGTCCTGGCAACGGCGCTCGACCTCGTCTCCAAGATCGAGCCACGGCACCCGATCCGGCTCCTCGGCCTGCGGGCCGGGATGACCATGCCCGAGGATTCCCGAAAGGGGCACACTCCTACACGCAGCGGCTGGTGATCCTATCGACTGCTGAGTAACTGCCCTTTTGAGGCGCGGAGAGTCAAAACGGCATCTACCCAGCAATCGATGTGGGTGGACAGCGAAACGGCGGCAGATCCAGTGGATCCGCCGCCGTCAGGCTGGAACAGCACGCCGTTCGCTGCGGCTGCCCCAGCAAGGAACTAGTCGCGCTTGAACTCGTCCTTGACACTTTCGCCGACCTTCTTGGCGTCTGCCTTGACCTGGTCGGCCTGGCCTTCCGCCTTCAGTCGGTCATTGTCGGTTGCGTTGCCGGCAGCTTCCTTGGCCTTGCCGCCAAGGTCCTCCGCCGCGTTACTGATCTTGTCTCCGAGGCCCATGGTTCCGGCCTCCTTTCGTCTCGATCGATCAACCGTGCACTCCCACGATAAGCAAAGCTTGCTTACTATTTCAAGTGCCGCGTAGATGGGGATCCTGTTCCTTGTCAGTAGCCGCCGCTAGGCTCGGGGCATGAATACAGTGCGCGGCAGGGGTGCGGCCAAGGTGGTTCCGCCCCGGCTCTCTCCGGTGGAACTGCAGGACCTTGAGGACTGCCCGGACCTCGTCTTTCCGGACGGCGGGAGGCAGGACGGCGCCCACTTCAACCGTCCTGCCGCTGATGGCCTGGACTTGGGCGGCGCCGCCTTCGCGGAGTGCCGGTTTGATGGCGCGTCCTTCCATGAAACCCAGCTCCGGGGCGCCTCCTTTCGCGACTGCATCCTGGCGGAGCTGTACGCCCCGGTCTTCCGGGCTGCCCGCAGTACCTGGCGCGAGGTTGAATTCCGCAATGCCCGCCTGGGGTCGGCGGAACTTTACGAAAGCGGCTGGCAGTCGGTCCGGATCGAGGGCGGCAAGCTCGACTTCCTTAACCTGCGCGGCGCGAAGCTGACCGATGTGCTGATCAGTGGCTGCATCATCAACGAACTGGACCTTGGCGGCGCCACCGCAACCCGCGTGAAGCTGCAGGACTGCACGGTGGGGTCCCTCGACCTCGCCGGCGCCAAGCTGAAGGATTTCGACATCAGGGGCACGGAGTTCCGCAGGCTCAGCGGCCTGGGCAGCTTGGCCGGGCTGGTTGTTGACGAGTGCCAGCTGGGCTTGCTCGCGCCCCACCTCGCGGCTCACCTGGGGGTGACCGTCCTGTAACCGGATGCACATCCGGAGCGTTGCCGTGTACCATTTACAGAACGAACGGTCGGTAAGTGGAGTAATCTGCTCTCCGCGCCGCCGATGACAGTGCTGTTTATCGCGTGAAGGGTGTTTCCATGGCTGCAACCGCAGGTCCGCAGGCTTTCCTTGTTGGCGGGGTCCGTACGCCGGTGGGCAGGTACGGGGGCGCTTTGTCTTCCGTCCGGCCGGATGACTTGGCCGCGCTGGTGCTCCGCGAAGCTGTGGAACGGGCCGGCCTGGATCCTGAGAGCATCGACGAGGTCATCCTGGGCAACGCAAACGGTGCAGGCGAGGAGAACCGGAACGTTGCCCGGATGGCCACCCTCCTGGCCGGGCTTCCGCTCCACATCCCCGGGATCACCGTCAACCGACTCTGCGCGTCCGGGCTCAGCGCCATCATCCAGGCCAGCCACATGATCAAGGCCGGAGCCGCTGACATCGTCATCGCCGGCGGCGTGGAATCCATGAGCCGGGCGCCCTGGGTCCAGGAAAAGCCCACCAGCGCGTTCGCCAAACCCGGCCAGATCTTCGACACCTCCATCGGCTGGCGGTTCACCAATCCGCACTTCCAGCATGGCGGCCTGTCACGGGACGGAAAGATGACCTACTCCATGCCGGAGACGGCGGAGGAAGTGGCCCGCGTGGACAACATCTCCCGCGAAGACGCTGATGCGTTTGCCGTCCGTTCACACCAACTGGCCCTCGACGCCATCGAGGCTGGCCGCTTCAAGGACGAGATCGTCCCGGTCACGGTCAAGACCCGTAAAGCCGAAACTGTGGTGGACACCGATGAGGGGCCACGTCCCGGCACCAGCATGGACGTCCTGGCAGGGCTGAAGCCCGTGGCCCACGGCGGTTCCGTGGTCACCGCCGGCAACTCCTCGTCCCTGAACGACGGCGCGTCCGCCATCATCATCGCCTCCGAGGCAGCCATCGAGCGGCTCGGCCTCACACCCCGCGCCCGCATCATCGACGGCGCCTCTGCCGGCTGCGAACCGGAAATCATGGGCATCGGCCCGGTCCCTGCCACCCAGAAGGTACTGAAGCGCAGCGGCCTGAGCATCGGTGACGTGTCCGCCGTCGAACTTAACGAAGCCTTTGCCACGCAGTCCCTGGCCTGCATCCGGCGCCTGGGGCTGGAACCGGAGATCGTGAACCGCGACGGCGGCGCCATCGCCCTTGGGCACCCGCTCGGATCCAGCGGGTCACGGCTCGCCATCACCCTGCTGGGACGCATGGAACGCGAAGACGCAAGAATCGGCCTCGCCACCATGTGTGTCGGCGTTGGACAGGGCACCGCCATGCTGCTGGAGAAGATCTGATGGCCACCGCCGTGGACCTGGCGTCCGAAGAGTTCACCGCGCTCCTGGTCGAGGAGCGGGAGGACCGGGTGATGGTGCTCCTCAACCGGCCGGGGGTGAAGAACGCAATCGACCAGCAGATGGTGGACGAACTGCACACGGTGTGCGCCGCGCTGGAACAAAACCCCAAGGTGCTGATCATCGCCGGCGTGGAAGGAGTCTTCGCCTCCGGCGCCGACATCGCCCAGCTGCGGGAACGCCGGCGGGACGACGCCCTTCAGGGCATCAACTCCACTATCTTCGTCCGGATCGCCAAGCTCCCCATGCCGGTCATCGCCGCACTCGACGGCTACTGCCTGGGCGGCGGGGCGGAACTCGCCTACGCGGCAGACTTCCGGATCGGCACCCCCAACGTGCGGATCGGCAACCCGGAAACAGGGCTGGGCATCCTGGCAGCGGCCGGTGCAAGCTGGCGGCTCAAGGAACTCGTGGGTGAACCGCTGGCCAAACAGATCCTCCTGGCAGGGCTGGTCCTCGGCGCCGAGGAGGCCAAAGCGGCCAACCTCATTACCGAAATCCACGATCCCGCAGACCTCCTGGAGGCTGCCCACAGCCTGGCAAGCCGGATCGGGCGCCAGGATCCACTGGCCGTGCGCATCACCAAGTCGGTGTTCCACGCACCGGCCGAAGCGCACCCGCTGATCGACCAGCTGGCCCAGGGCATCCTCTTCGAATCCCAGGCCAAGTTCGACCGCATGCAGGCCTTCCTGGACCGCAGTGCTGCCAGGAAAGCCGGCGCAAACTCCGGCACCCCCGCCTCCGCCAATTCCGCCGACGGAAAGTAGACCATGAGCAACCGTGAAGTCCCTGCCAACCTTCCCGCCCGGACTGGTGTCCTGGGTGGCGGACGCATGGGCGCCGGCATCGCCCACGCCTTCCTGATCAAGGGCGTGGACGTGTTGGTGGTGGAGCGCGACGACGTCTCCGCGGAGGCTGCCCGGGAACGGGTGGAATCGGCGGCCTTGAAGAGCATCGAACGCGGCGCGGTCGATGCCAACTTCGAAGAGCTGGCGTCCCGCCTCACCGTGAGCACCGATTACGAAGACTTTGCCGGCCGCCAGCTGGTAGTGGAAGCCGTCCCGGAAGACTGGGACCTCAAAGTCACGGCACTGCGGGGGATCGAGGAGCGGCTGGCGGACGACGCCTACATTGCCTCCAACACCTCCTCGCTGTCCGTCAACGGGCTCGCCCGGGAGCTGAAGCGGCCGGAAAACTTCCTGGGGCTGCACTTCTTCAACCCTGTCCCGGCGTCCACGCTTATTGAAGTGGTGTTGGGGGAGCGCACGTCCCCCGGACTCGCTGCCGCCGCCAAATCCTGGGTGGAGGCACTCGGCAAGACCGCCGTCGTCGTCAATGACGCTCCGGGGTTTGCGTCCTCACGCCTAGGCGTGGCCATCGCGTTGGAGGCGATGCGCATGGTGGAGGAGGGCGTCGCCTCGGCCGAGGACATCGACAACGCAATGGTGCTGGGCTACAAGCATCCCACCGGGCCGCTGAAGACCACGGACATCGTGGGCTTGGACGTGCGGCTGGGCATCGCGGAATACCTTCAGTCCACGCTTGGGGACCGGTTCGCGCCCCCGCAGATCCTGAAGGACAAGGTGGCCCGGGGCGAACTGGGACGCAAGACGGGCAAGGGTTTCTTTGACTGGCCCAGCTAGACCGTCCGCCTCCTGTAAGAGTGCCTAGTCGAAGAAGCCCACGATGTAGCCGATGAAGTACAGCAGGCTCAGCAGGACCACCACACCGATAATGGCGATCCACAGGAACTGCGTGCCCTTCCGGGTGCCGTGCTCTTCATGGCCCTGCGGGCCTGCAGTGGATGCTTCTCCCGGCGGGGTTTCCCCGGGCGGCACCCCGCCGCCGGGCTCCAGGCCTGTGATCTTGTCATCCTCGGGATCCGGGTTGGTTCCTGACACAATTACTCCCTCGCTCGACGTCGCGGTGCTGTCCCCGGCCTAGCCCGCCCCATGGGCAGGCCTAGGCTGGTGCAGTGACTTTCCTTGAACCCCTTACCCTGACCGGACGCTACGTAATCCTGGAGCCGCTCGCGGAGGAACACCACGACGGCCTGGTGGAGGCCGCCACGGACGGTGAGCTGTGGACGCTCTGGTACACGTCCGTGCCCTCGCCGCAGGGCATGGCCGCGGAAATCCGGCGCCGGCTTGCGCTGCAGCAACAGGGCTCAATGCTCCCCTTCACCACACGGCTGATCGACCCCGGCACAGGGGGCCCGGGGCGGATTATCGGCATGACAACCTATATGAACATCGATGCCGCAACACCCCGGGTGGAAATAGGCTCCACGTGGAACGCGGCCTCTGCGCAGGGGAGCGGCACCAATCCCGACTCCAAGCTGCTGCTGCTGCGGCATGCCTTTGAGGTTCTTGGCTGCCCGGCTGTGGAGTTCCGGACGCACTGGCTGAACCACCAGTCGCGGGAGGCGATTGCCCGGCTCGGCGCCAAGCAGGACGGCGTGCTCCGCAGCCACTCCAGGACCAGTGACGGAAACCTCCGGGACACGGTGGTGTTCTCCATCCTGGACCACGAGTGGCCCGCTGTCCGCGCCGGCCTCGAGCACCGCTTGGCCCGGCGGGGATAGGGAGCGGGCTCTACTGGCGTGCCAGCTCTTTCAGGTTCACCGAAGCAAGCAGCACTGCAGCGTAGGCCTGGTGCCCTGCCTGGTTGGGGTGGAAGTTGTAGTCAGCCGCAAAATTGGTCGGCGACAACTGCAACCATGATCCTGTCACTGAGTTGACCGCGTGCCCGGTAAATGCCGTGGTCACGTCCATGTATTGGATGTCTGTGCGAGGTAACGCATCAGCGATCCGCACGGCCCTGGCGATCGTGGCGTTGAGCGTCACGGTGGCGCCATTCATGAGCCGCTGATTTGCGGATGGAATCGGAAGAACGATTGGGCTGTCTGGGTCGAACAGCAGAGGATAGCCCAGCACGGCCACCTTCGCATTAGGTGCCGACACTTGGATTGTCGTATACGTCTGAACGAGGCTGGCAGTGAGGAAGGCCAACGCTGTGGGTGACTCGGCCTGCGACAGGGCAGCACGGCATGTGGCCTCATCCGAGAAGGCGCAAACACCCAAGACCCGTGCAAAACCAAGATCGTTCGCCCCCGCCGTCATTGAAATGAGGTCAGTTTTTTGCGACAGGGCCCGCTCTTTTACCAACGACCGAATTTGTTCCTGGACAGTCGGAGAGGAAAGAACCTGATCGTAGGTGGGGCTCAGCCTGGACAGGACGGCTCCATGGCACGCGGCATTGTCGAGAAGGTTCGCCGGAAGGGTCGCAGTTACCACATCCACGTAGCCCGGATGACTCTGCCAGCAATCAACCCCTGGCGGTCGATCCGCTTCGCCGGCACCCGTTCCTGCCGTATACGAGTCCCCCAGGGCGGCATAGTCCACTTCGGGTGGCGGCGCCGCGCCGGCGGGAACAGACGCGAAACCAATCGCCATCGCCAGGGCGGCAAGCGCCGCCAAAGCCGTCTGTCGGCGTCGTGCTGTTGCGTTTCTCATCGCAGTTCTCCTTTGGATACCCCTACATGCACAAGCATTCAGGGGTACCGTACGCCTGCAGAGGGCGTCAGTCATCGGTAAGAGCGACCTATCTTCTTCCGGGGTGTTCCCTAATGTGCCATGCGGCCCAGGGCAGCCTGTGGTTAGCTGTGCCAATGGACACAAGCGGCAGGCCCGTGGACTGGGATGGAGCTGTCAACGGCTGGCACGTTTCCGGAGGTATCTACAGGATGGGCCGGCGTGAGTGGCTCACCGGGACGGGTTGGCGGCAGGCGTTCGACGACGGCGTCCGCACCGTCGTGGATCTTCGTAACAGCGGAGAGGGGCAACGCCGGGACAGCGATCCTGAGGTGCCCGCCGGGGCGTTGGCCGGCATCGAGGTGCTGCACGCACCCACGGAAGAGCCGGGCGATCCACGGTTTACAGCCCTCACCGGCCCCTACCTGAACGATCCTGCCCACTATGCGGCGAACGCGCGTCTCTTCCCGGAGAGGCTCGTGGGGGTTTTCCGGGCCATCGCCGTGGCCGCGCCAAAGGGGGGCGTCCTGCTGCACTGCGCTGCCGGCCGCGACCGCAGCGGAATGGTGGCGGCCATGGTCCAGGACCTGGCCGGCGACTCCGACGACGCCATCGCCGAGGGATACCGGCGGGCGGCCCGCTGCATTAACGAGAGGTACCGCACCCATGGGCCACCGCACAGCCGGGAACGCTACCTGACTGAGGCCGAACTGGAGCCCCTCCTGGAGCAGCGCGGGCTCGCCGTCGTCGCATTCGTCCGGGACCTGGACACCCGCTCCTACCTGGTGTCGAACGGGCTGAGTCCCGCAGATTTGGATTCCGTTCTGGCCATTTGCCGTGTCGGCGCCGATACACTGGGACCAGTGTGACTCATGTGACATGAGGTGCTGCTGTTTCCTCTGTCACGTTGATCGGCAGAGAGACGGACATGATCGGGACAACATCACCAGGCGCCAGTACATCCCCGCAGCAAAAGCCGGGGTCCAACGCCGCCAATCTGCGGCGCAGACTCTCGCTGGGCGCAGCAGCCGGCGTGCTGGCATCCTCCGTATTCGTGGCAGCCCCCGCCTTCCCTGCAGGCGAACCGGACGGCGGGCAGTCGCCGCAGCCTCGCAGCGCTTCGGCCCCCGCCTCACAGGCCACCGCGACTCCGACAACGGGTGCCGCCGGTTCAGGCACGTCCACAGCCCTCTCCCAGGCAGCGCTGGATGATGCGGTGCAGCGGGACCTCAAGATGACGCCGCAGGAGTTCGAGGCGGCAGGGGAGCTGGGCGCGCAGGCAGCAGCGGTGGCTGTCCGGCTGCGCCAGGTCCCGGGTTATGTGGGAATCCGGATCGAGGGCCGCACCGTCGTCGTGACCGGGTCCGGCAGCGACCTGGAGAGGGCGGTTGCCGCCCTTGCCGGCAATGCTTTCCCGTTGTCGCTCGAAGCGCCCGCTGCGCAGCTGGCCCCGCCGGCTCCCTCGCCCTCCGCGGCTACCGACGGCTCCAGGTCACAAGTGGCACTGAGTACCGGGCAGCTTTTCCAGGCATACATCCGCGACGTCGGCCCGCAGGGTTTGCAGGCTGTCATGGCGGCCGGCGGGAAATTCGTGATCAGGACCGGTGGAATCAACACGCCGGAGGCGCTTTCCGCCACTTCCCCCGCAGCCGGCGCAGACGCCGCAGGCAAGACCACCGGCAAAATTTCCCCTTCACAGTTTGTGTCCCGCTACGCCAACGTGGAGCTCGACGGCGGGACTCCGCTCAAGCCCGAGGCGGACGTTCCCGGTGGCGTCGGGTACCAGACGGACCTCGGGTTCATCTGCTCCACCGGCTTCTCGGCATTCGACCCGGCGGGGCTTCCCGCCGTCCTCACTGCCGGTCACTGCGCGTCGGACGGTGCCGCCAAGACAGCCACACTGGAATTCCAGGGTGTGCCCGCGGGGCTGCTGGGAAAGTTCGGCTTCAGCCAGTTCGGCGGCCCCGGTAACTCGCCGGTTCTGGACCCCAGTACGCCCGTGGGCCCCGACTACACCGCCATCACAGACCCCGGGAATGTCGGGACAGACATATCCGTCGTCCAGTCGCTGAGACAGGACATCGATCCGCTTCCCGCTGCCAGCACCTGGGGCGACCCGTCAGTGCCCGGGCCGGACGTGAAGATTATTGGTTCTGCTGATCCAGTGGTTGGAATGCCTGTTTGCCGGTCCGGGAGATCCTCAGCCTGGTCCTGCGGAACGGTGGACGCCGTGGGGATCTTCCTGGTACCGGGACCTGACTACAAGAAGAACGCCAATGACATCCGGGCCTTCAACGGCTTCCTGTCCTACGGCGTACAGTCCAGCGGTGGCGACTCCGGCGGGCCTTACCTCAGTGGAAATTACGCCTTGGGCACCCACTCCGCCGGCGACACCCCGGACGAGAATGGGAACGTCGTGCAGAATTTTGCTGTCGCAGCAACCCTGCGGGACAGCCTGGCTGTGCTGCCCGGCTACCAGTTGGAACTCTTCCTCAACAAGCCTGCCGTGACGGCACCCGCACCCGGTGAAACCTACAAGCCCGGGCAGGTCATTACCGGCCAGGTGCCCGCGGCACCCGCATCCGCGGTGGCCGCCGGGTCCAAGGTCCGGGTCACAGTTGAGGGGAAAGACCCATTCGAGGTACCCGTGGACGCCGCCGGCAACTGGAGCTACACGGCTCCGCAGGGCACGGAAGCGTTAAAGTTCACGGCCGAAACGGTCAACGGGTTCAGCCGGTCGGGCGCCAGCAGTTTCGAGTTCGCGGCCGCCACGGCGGAACCGCCCACCCCGACGGCAAGCCCGACGCCGACTGCGCCGACGGCAAGCCCGACGCCGACAGTTACTACGACGGCAAGCCCGACGCCCACAGTCACTACGACCGCAAGTCCGACGCCCACAGTGACCACGACGGTCACTCCGGCGCCAAGCAGTCCTGCTCCTGCTCCAACCATCCCTGGCCCGACCACGCCTGCTCCGACCACCGTGGCGCCCGTCGACCCGTCGCCTGCCCCACCGACTGAAACTCCCGCCGTCGTGCCTCCGCCGGCGGCCAGCGCGGCTCCCAGCGCACCCCCTGCGGACCTTGCCAACACCGGTGGGCACAGTGATCCTGGCGCCGGGGGCCTGGCCTACACCGGAGCGTCCGGTGTGGTCACCATTGCTGCTTGTGCTGCGGGCGCACTCGCCGTCGGAATCCTGCTCATGGTTCTGGTCCGCCGGCGGAACAGGCGTGCGTCACGGTAACCGCACGGACGTCAACCGCGGTCAGCTTTTTCTTTTCATCAGCAGGTTGGTGATGCGCAGGGTGCACAGCCGCTGGCCGGCCTCGTTGGTAATGAGCACCTCGTGCGTGGTCAGCGTGCCGCCCAGGTGGATGGGGGTGGCGGTGATGGTGATCTGGCCTTCGCGGGCGGAACGGTGATGGGTGGCGGAAACATCCACGCCCACAGCCGTTTTGCCCAGGGTGCTGGCGTGGATCACGGCGGCCCACGAACCCACCGCTTCGCCCACGGCAAGGGAAGCACCGCCGTGCAGCAGCCCGAATGACTGCCGGTTGCCCTCGACCGGCATGGTGGCCACCACCCGCTCCACGGACTCCTCCAGGATCTTGACACCCATTTTCTCGTCCAGTTCCCCGAGGGTGATCTTCCAGAGCTCGTGCGCGGAGGGCTGGCTTGGGGCAGCGTCCTGGGGTGAGGGGGCGTTCATGCGTTCTCCTTTTGGTGGCCAAGCGGTCCTGGCCTTCTAGTCTGCAGCACGGTGCTTAATGTATGGTGAATATATTACCGAACGGACGGTCAGTAATGACCGCTCTTGTTTGCCTGCCCCCTTGTTGGAAGGACCGTCAACGATGACCACCACAGCCACAGCCCCCCAGGCCACGGTCGACACCGTGGAGACAGTGCCCAGCTTCGTCATGGATGCCTGGTGGACGCCCGACGCCGGCGCGCTGGGATCCGCCGTCCCTGTCAGGGATGCGAGCACGGGGGAGGTCCTGGCCAAGGTGAGCACGGAAGGCCTGGACCTTGCCGCGGTCGTGGAGCACGGCCGGACCACCGGCCAGGCAGAACTCGGCCGGCTGACGTTCCACCAGCGCGCGCTTAAGCTCAAGGAACTGGCGCAGTACCTGCAGGCGCGCCGCGACCACTTCTACGCGTTCTCAGCCCAGACCGGCGCCACCAAGCTCGATTCCATGGTGGACATCGACGGCGGCATCGGCGTCCTGTTCACGTTCGGCTCCAAGGGCCGGCGCGAGCTTCCCAACTCCCAGGTGGTGGTGGACGGCCCCATGGAGGTGCTGTCCAAGGACGGATCCTTCGCGGGCGAGCATATCTACACGCGCATCCCCGGCGTCGCCGTGCAGATCAACGCCTTCAACTTCCCGGTCTGGGGCATGCTGGAGAAATTCGCCCCCGCATTCATCGCCGGCGTTCCCACCATCGTCAAGCCCGCCACCCCCACCGGGTACGTGGCCGCCGCGGTGGTCAAGGCCATCGTGGAGTCCAACATCCTGCCGGCCGGGTCACTGCAGCTGGTCTCCGGCTCGGTCCGCGGCCTGCTCGATGTGCTGGACTACCGTGACCTGGTGGCCTTCACCGGCTCCGCTTCCACCGCCAAGTCCCTCAAGGCGCACCCGAACGTGGTGGAAGGCGGCGTCCGCTTCACGTCGGAGACAGACTCCCTGAATGCCGCCATCCTCGGCCCCGACGCCGTGGAGGGCGCGCCGGAATTCGACGCCTTCGTCAAGTCCGTGGTCACCGAAATGACCGTCAAGGCCGGCCAGAAATGCACCGCCATCCGCCGCGCCATCGTTCCGCAGGAACTGGTGGCTGCCGTGTCCGCGGCGATCGGCAAGCGCATTGCTGAACGCGTGGTCCTCGGTGACCCCCGCGGCGAGGGCGTCACCATGGGCGCCCTGGCCTCCGTGGAACAGTTGGAGGACGTCCGCGCCGCCGTGCAGTCCATGCTCGACGCCGGCGGTGAGCTTGCGTACGGGACCCTGGATTCGCCGTCGGTCACCTCCGCCGACGGAACCACCGGGGTGGTGGACGGCGGCGCGTTCATGGCCCCCGTCGTCCTGAACTGGGACAACCCCGATGCGGAAGCCATCCACTCGCTGGAGGCATTCGGGCCGGTGTCGTCCGTGATCGGCTACAAGGACCTGGCTGACGCCGTCCGCCTCGCTGCCCGCGGCGGCGGTTCGCTGGTGGCATCGGTATGCACCAACGATCCCGAGGTGGCCCGCGAACTGGTCACCGGAATTGCCGCGCACCACGGCCGCGTGCTGATGCTCAACCGGGAGGACGCCCGCTCCTCCACCGGACACGGCTCACCGGTGCCGCACCTGGTCCACGGCGGACCGGGACGCGCCGGCGGCGGCGAGGAACTGGGCGGCATCCGGTCGGTGCTGCACCACATGCAGCGCACCGCCATCCAGGGCTCGCCGAACATGCTCACCGCCGTCACCGGCGTCTGGCACACGGGGGCGGACCGCAACTTCACGGTGGAAACCGAGGGGACGCACCCGTTCCGGAAGCACCTGTCCACTCTCCGGATCGGTGATGCCGTCCGCTCGGACCTGCGGCAGGTGACCCTTGAGGACATCACTGCATTCGCCAACTCCACCGGCGACACCTTCTACGCCCACACCAACCAGGAAGCTGCGGAAGCCAACCCGTTCTTCCCGGGCATCGTGGCTCACGGCTACCTGCTGCTCAGCTGGGGTGCCGGCCTGTTCGTGGAACCCGCACCCGGTCCCGTCCTTGCCAACTACGGACTGGAGAACTGCCGCTTTGCCAAGCCGGTGGCCGCGGGCGACTCCATCCGCGTGACGCTCACCGCCAAGAAGATCACCCCGCGCGAAACGGACGAATACGGCGAGGTGGCCTGGGACGCCGTCCTCACCAACCAGAACGACGAGATCGTGGCCACCTACGACGTCCTCACCCTGGTCGAGAAGTAGTTTCAACGCCCGCTCACTTTTGGCGGTCTCTCTCTGAACGCCCGCTCACTTTTCTTGGGAAAGTGAGCGGGCGTTTGGTTTTTGCCGCCACAGGTGAACGGGCGTCCAGGGTTTCCGCGTCGAATACGATCGGGCGATTCCGGGCGGTCCTTTTTCGGCCGTGGAAGCGTAAGATTCTGCCCGTAGGAGGTGGCCCCCATGAGCCTGAAAATGAATACCGCCACTACCATCCTGCCGGTTGATGATGCCGCCCGTGCCCACAGCTTCTATACGGAGAAACTCGGGCTCCCGCACCGTGGCCAGGCTGATGATGGCAGCGAGTTACTCGGCACCGACGGCGGGCCGTTGCTGCAGCTGATGCCGGTTTCCGATGGCGAGCACTCGGAGCACACTGCCCTGAGCTTTGAGGTCACGGACATCGAAGCGACCGTCCGTGACATGGAAGCCAGGGGCGTGATGTTCCAGGATTACGACCTGCCCACCCTGAAGACGGAAAACCACATCTGCACCACGGAGTCGGAGAAGTGCGCGTGGTTCATGGACACTGAGCACAACATCCTCTGCGTCCACGAAAACCTGGGCAGCAAGCTGGAGTACCAGGTCTAGGCAAGCCAGCCGTTAAACACAGCAGCAGGGGTGCCCCGGTCAGATCGGCGCACCCCTGCTGCTTGCTCTATCCGGGTATCAGCTTTCGGCGCCGCCGTGCAGGCTGTCGTCGCTGCTGTCATCCTCGCGCCCGGTGCCGCGGCCGTCTTCGCTGCGGTCGGAGAGGTCCATGTTGCCGCGGGCCTCGTCCATCGTGGGCCCCCCGGAGGGGACGCTATACGTGTCCGGCCGCACGCCGTGCGACTGTTCCTCGATCAGGGCCTGCTCCTCGCTGAACCGGATCACGTTGGCCTCGTCGCCGGCGTCGCCGGGGACGTCCTCGCGGATTTTTGACGGGTCCGGGATGATGAATCCAGCCTGGGGTTCTTCCTTGGGGTGGCTCATGTTCTTTTCCTTTCTATCGGGTGGTTGTGCTCGCTGGGCGGTCGGTGAGGTCCACCTTGATGTCCAGGCTCTGGTCGCCGCGCTTGACCTTGAAGCCTACGGTGTGGCCGGGATTGCACTTGCGAAGTTCCGGCAACAGCTTCTCCGGCGTGGTGAGCTCCACGCCCCTCCACGGACTGCAGCACGTCGCCGGCGCGGACTTGGCGGAGGCCGACGACGGCGCCTGGCTTGAGGAGGTGCCGCTGGTGGCCCGGGGGCTTGGCATGCCGGTGCATCCGCTGAGCGTGAGGGCAGCCATGAGGGCCCCGGCACCCGGGACTGCCGGGAGACTGCGGGAACGCTGTCGATGGCTGGCCTGGCTCATCAGGACCTCCCTCCGGACGGTGGCTTTTAACCACCGTAGCCGCGTAGAGGGGAAAATACCAAGCACACTTAGTATTGGCCGTCAGGCGTGGGAAGAGAGCGGCACGTATTGGCTATGCGTCCGCGTGCAGGCCGTCGAATGCCATGGTGATGACGTCGTCAGCCAGCCGCTGCGGCGAGAGGGAACCGCCCGGCTTGTACCACTCCACGATGGAGTTGATCATGCCGAACAGGAGGCGCGAGACCGTGCGGGGGTCGATGTCGGCACGCAGCGAGCCCTCCTCGCGGGCAGCCGAAATGAGGACGGCCACCTTGTGGTCGAAGGTGCGGCGCCGTTCCAGGGCGTCCCGCTCGATCTCGGTGTTGCCACGAAGGCGCAGCAGCAGGGTGACGAAGGGCAGGCGGTCCACCAGCACGGCCACCGTCTGCCGCAGCACGAACTCCAGCCGGGCGTCTGCCGCTCCGGAAGTGGCCTCGGGCTGTTCCAGGATGGCTTCCAGACCGCCCAAGGCATGGTCGAGGGCGAGCTTGAGGAGGTCGCCCTTGGACGGCACGTGGTGGTAGATAGCGGACTTGGAGATGCCCAGATTCTCGGCCAGGATTCCCATGGAGGTGGCATCGTAGCCGTGCCGGTTGAAGACGTCGACGGCGATCCGCAGCACCGACTGCTGGTCGTAGCCGGGGCGGCCCCGTTTGGTCCCGGCGGTGCTGGAAGTTTCGGTGGTGCTGGTGGTCTGGCTGGCGCTGGGCATAGTCGCTAGTTTCTCACGAACGGTCGGTAAGTCCGGGGACGGCGCAGCACCACCGAAACATTCAGGCCTTGGGGCGGAGGTCGTAGATGCGGCGCAGCTTGCCGTTGGACCGCTCCAGCGACCCCGGCTCCACCACGTCCACGGTGCAGGAAGAACCCACGTGGATCTTGATCTGCTCCTTCAAGGTGCGTGCCGCCGTCGTGCTCTGCTCGGCGGTGACCGCGTCGCGGCGCTCAATGCGCACGGTCAGCTGGTCCATCCGCTGACCTTCGGGGCGGGTGAGCTCGAGCTGGAAGTGCGGGCTGAGCTCGGGGATCCGCAGGGCGATTTCCTCGATCTGGGACGGGAACAGGTTCACGCCGCGCAGGATGATCATGTCGTCGCTGCGGCCGGTAATGCGGCCCATCCGGCGGTGCGCGGGACGTGCCGAGCCGGGCAGCAGGCGGGTCAGGTCCTTGGTGCGGTAGCGGATGATGGGCAAGGCTTCCTTGGTCAGCGACGTGAAGACGAGTTCGCCGTGCTCGCCGTCGCGCAGGACGTTTTCCTTGCCCGGGGCGGGGTTGAAGGCGTCGATGATCTCGGGGCGGAAGTGGTCCTCCCAGATGTGGCTGCCGTCCTGGGTCTCCACGGCCTCGCCGGCGACGCCCGGGCCCATGACCTCGGACAGGCCGTAAATGTCGCATGCCTTGATGTTCATCATGACCTCGAGCTCATGCCGCATCTCCTGCGTCCACGGCTCGGCGCCCAGCACGGCGAACTTCAGCGAGGTGGAGGCGGGGTCGATGCCCATGTGCGCCATGGCGTCGGCGATGGTGAGCAGGTAGGTGGGCGTGGCCAGGATGGCGTCCGGCTTGAAGTCCTGGATCAGCTGGATCTGGCGTTCGGTCTGGCCGCCGGACATGGGAATGACGGTGCAGCCCAGGGCCTCAGCGCCGGCGTGCGCACCCAGGCCGCCGGTGAAGAGGCCGTAGCCGTAGGCGTTGTGGACCTTCATACCCGGGCGGATGCCGGAGGCGCGGAAGCTGCGGGCCACCAGTTTGGCCCAGTCGGCCAGATCCTGCTTGGTGTAGCCGACCACCGTGGGCCGGCCCGTGGTGCCCGAGCTGGCGTGGATCCGGGCCACCTCGCTCTGCGGCACCGCGAACATCCCGAACGGGTACTCCTGGCGCAGGTCGTCTTTGGTGGTGAAGGGGAAGTTGCCCAGGTCCTCGAGTTCGCGCAGGTCACTGGGGTGGATGCCGGCCTCGTCGAACTTGCGCTTGTACAGCGGCACCCGCTCGTAGGCGTAGGCGACTGTGTGCTGCAGGCGGCTGAGCTGGAGGGCTTCAAGCTCGTCGCGGGAGATGGTCTCCTCACGGTCCAGTCCGGCGTCGGTGCCGTCCGCCGGGGTGGATACGGCAGCGGCGGGGGTTTCGGGGGCATGCAGGGTCATGGTTTTCCTACTTCTTGGGGATGGTGCGGCTGCGTCCACGGAACTCGGCGACGAGTTCGCCCGGGGAGCTGGGCTGGGTTTCGGAAGCCGGTGCGGCAGCGTCGGCGGCAAAGATCTGGATGTCATAGAGGCCACTGCGTCCGGCGCTGGAGCGGCGGTCCGCGACGGCGGTGAGCACCTGGCCGCGGAATGCCGGCTTAAGGAAGTTGATGTCGACGCCGGACGCCACGGTAATGGTGCCTTCCTCGCCGGGTGCAGGCTGGATGGGGTTGCACGCGAGGGCGAAGGCGGTGTCGCCGAAGGCGAAGATCATTCCGCCGTGGGCCATGCCGAAGCCGTTGAGCATTTCCTGCCGGAGGGTCATCCGGATGGTGGCGTGGCCGTCACTGAGCGCGAGGACCTCGATGCCCATCCATTCGGAGGCGTAGTCGTTTTCCAGGATGGGGTGGGTGGCCCCGGAAATTGTTGCTTCAGCCATGCGTCATTGCCTCCAGCTTTATTTACCGAATGTTCATTAGGTAATCCCATGAGGGGGGTCGGTGTCAAGGGGAGGTGCGCGGCCACCTTTTGCCACGGGGGGCGCTCGGAGTGCAAGGATGGGGGGACCGGCAGCAGCAAGAACAGCAAAGGGCGGACCATGGCCAAAGGCATCTACGTCAGCGCAACCACCCCCGGCTCAGGCAAGTCCCTGGTGGCCTTGGGGCTGGCGGACACCCTGCACCGGCACGCGGACAGGATCGGTTTCTTCAAGCCCGTGGTCCACGGCCCGGCCGCAGCTGACGATCCCATGGTGGCCCTGATGAAGGCCCGGTTCGCCCTGGAGGACGAACGCTGCCGCGGCGGCCTGACCTACGACGAGGTGCGCACCCTGCTCGCCGAGGGCAACCGCGCGGAAATCGACGCCCGGTGCGTGGAGATCTTCGCGGACATCGCCCGGAACTGCGACGTGGTGATCGTGGAGGGAACGGACCTGGTGGGCCAGGACTCAGCCGTCGAATTCGATCTCAACGCCCGCCTGGCCAACAACCTCGCCACGCCCGTGGTGGCCGTCGTGGGTGCCAAGGGGCGGACCGTGACCGAGACGGCGGCCGCCGTCGAAGTGGCACGGAAGGAGCTCGCGGCCGAACGGTGCGCGCTGCTGGCCATCATGGTGAACCGCGCCGATCCCGACCATCTCGACGACATCGCGGCCGCCCTGAAACCGGGCGCCTCCGGCCGTCCGGTGTACATCCTGCCCGAGCTGGAGGAGATCGCCCGGCCCACCACCGGCGAAGTGGCCGCCGCCCTCGCCGTGCGGCAGATCGCGGGAACGCCGGACATGGAACGCGACGTCAAGGACATCAAGGTCGCCGCCATGAACGTGGGCAACTTCCTGAACGTGCTGGACGAGGGCGCCCTGGTGATCGTGCCGGGGGACCGGGCGGACGTAATGGTGGCCTGCCTTGCCTCCTCCTTCTCACCCGAATTTCCGGTGGCGTCGGCGCTCATCCTCACCGGCGGCCTGGCCCCCGACGCCAACATCTACCCGCTCCTGGCGCAGGCGCCGTTCCCGGTCTTCGCCGCCGACGAGGACACGTACCAGACGGCCCGCAGGGTCTCCGAGGTACGCAGTGAAATATGGTCCGGGCACCGGCGCAAGGTGGCGTCGGCCCTGGGCCTGTGGTCCCGCCGGGTGGACGAGGCCGAACTGGTGGAGCGGCTGCACCTACCCAGGGCCGAGCGGATGACCCCGCTCCGGTTCCTGCACGACCTCATCGAACGGGCCCGGGCGCAACGCCGCCACGTGGTGCTCCCGGAGGGGACCGATGTCCGCATCCTGCGGGCTGCCGAGATCCTCCACCGCCGCGACGTGTGCGACCTGACGCTCCTGGGCCCGGAATCCGATGTCCGGGAACTCGCCGCGGCCAACGGCATCGACCTGTCCGGCATCAATGTTATCGACCCCGCCTCCTCGGAACTGCGGCCGAAGTTTGCCGGGAAGTACGCGGAGCTGCGGGCGCACAAGGGCGTGGACCTGCCCAAGGCGCTGGAGATCATGCAGGACGTCAGCTACTTCGGCACCATGATGGTCCAGCTGGGCGTGGTGGACGGGATGGTGTCCGGCGCCGCCCACACCACCGCGCACACCATCCGCCCCGCCCTGGAGTTCGTGAAGACGCGCGAGGGCGTGAAGATCGTGTCCTCGGTGTTCCTCATGCTCATGCCGGACCGGGTGCTGGTTTACGGGGACTGCGCCGTCAACCCGGATCCGAACGTGGAGCAGCTGGCGGATATTGCCCTGGCCTCGGCCGAGACCGCCGCCCAGTTCGGTGTGGAACCGCGGGTGGCCATGCTCTCCTACTCCACCGGCGGCTCCGGTGCCGGTGAGGCCGTGGATGAGGTGCGGCAGGCCACCGAGCTGGTGCGCCAGCGCCGCCCGGACCTCGCCGTGGAGGGTCCCATCCAGTACGACGCCGCGGTGGATGCCTCCATTGCCGCCTCCAAGATGCCCGGTTCCTCCGTGGCAGGCCAGGCCACCGTGTTCATCTTCCCGGACCTGAATACCGGCAACAACACGTACAAGGCGGTGCAGCAAAGCTCCGGCGCCGTGGCCGTCGGACCCGTCCTGCAGGGACTGCGGAAACCTGTCAACGACCTCTCCCGCGGCTGCACGGTGGAGGACATCGTGAACACGGTGGCCATCACCGCCATCCAGGCCCAGGCTCCGGCTTCCTAGGCGCCTGCCAGGCCCTGCAACGCCAAAAAGTACGACGCCGGCACCTGGGTGGGTGCCGGCGTCGTACTTTTATTGGGACTAGGGTCCTAGGCGGCTGCCTTGACCTTCAGCGGCTCGATCCTGCCGATGACGAACAGGTAGTTGGCCGCGCCAATGAGGGAGATCGCGCCGATGACGGCCAGCGGTGCCACGAAGGATCCCGTCTGGTCCACCAGCACGCCGATCAGGATGGGCGTGAAGATGCCGGCCAGGTTGGACGCGAAGTTCTGCAGACCGCCGATGGAGCCGACATGGCGTGAGCTCGGGGCGACGTCGGCAGGCAGGGACCAGATGCCCGTGGCGGCCACGGTGAGGCTGGAGTAGGCGACGGACAGCAGGGCCAGGGCCATCCAGGCTTCCGGAACCAATGCGGCGAACATGATGACCGAGCCTCCGGCCAGGCCGCCGGCGATGGCTGTCTTGCGCACCTTGCTGACCGGGGACCCTGCGCGGACGGCACGGTCGGCCAGGTATCCGCCGAGCCAGCCGAACAGGACCGCGCAGATGCCGGGGATGGCGCCGAAGAAGCCGAGCTTGAGGAGGTCGAAGCCGCGTTCCTTGACCAGGTAGCTGGGGAAGAACGTGATGAAGAAGTAGATGGCGCTGTTCAGGCAGAAGAAGCCGAACATCATGCTGAGGATGGTGCGGTACTTGAAGAGCGAACGCCAGGGGAGTTTGGCTGCGCTTTCGTCATCGCTTGCTGCGCCGCGGGCGCCGCCCTCCTGGATGTAGCCGACCTCTGCGGCGTTGGCGCCGGCGTGCTCTTCCGGGCTGCGGTAATACTTCCACCAGACGGCGGCCCAGATGATGCCGAGGACGCCGATGATGATGAAGACGGCATGCCACGAGGTGAAGGCGACGATCAGGGTCACGATGGGCAGTGCGATCACAGCACCCACCCGTGAGCCGGAATCCCAGATGCTGGTGGCGAATGCCCGTTCCCGAACCGGGAACCAGGTGGCCACCACCTTGGCGGCGGTGCTGGGTGCCGGGCTTTCGCCGACCCCCAGGAGGAAACGTGCGGCGAACAGGGTCCAGAAGCTGGAGGCGGCAGCCGTGACCATGGTGAACACCGACCACCACAGCGCGGCCAGGGAGAACGAGCGGCGGGGACCTACTTTGTCCACGTACCAGCCGGCGGCCAGCTGGAAGAAGTCGTAGGCCCAAAAGAAGGCGGCGAAAATGAGCCCCTGCTGGGTGGCGCTGAGCTCAAAGTCCTTGCCCATGAAGGGCAGGGCGACACTGAGGCTGGAGCGGTCAAGGTAGTTGATGCTGAGGCCAATGAAGGCAAGCCAGATGATCACCCAGCGCTTGCGGGTCATCATGCGGGGCTGCCGGGGTGAATTGGCAATGGAGGTCTTACTTCCGAGCGTAGTCATGCGGTCTCCTTCGACATATACATGGCTTCGGGTGCGGGGCGCACGGGCGGGAGGGGGAGACGCGGAAGATGTCAGCGCCAAAATCGTATAGGAATCGGCTTAATCATATAGAAAGTGTGACGGGGATCAAGTGCCCGCCCGAAAAAGGCCCTTCCGTGAAGACCGCGGCCGCTGTGGCTTATGATTCCCCCAAGCGACTCCGGGCCAACCCGGGCGAGCCCAATACGTCCAATCCAGTGAAACCAAGCCAGTGCAAGAGGTAACCGCGTGCCCCCACGTCAACCGACCGAAACTACCCGCGGCAAGGCGGCGGTGTCCGACGTCTATTCGGCGATGCGTGCCTCAATCCTGGAAGGCGAGATTGCGCCCGGCACCCGGATCAACATTGACGCCGTCGCCCGCAGTCTGGGAGTGTCCCAGACGCCGGTCCGCGAGGTGCTGCAACGGCTTGAAGGCGACAACCTGGTGGTTTACAACCCGGGCCGCGGGTATAGCACCACGCCGCTGCTGGACTTGCCGGAACTGCGCTCGCTGTTTGAATTCCGGCTCCTCGTGGAACCGTGGGCAGCCCGGGCCGCCGCCGTGGACCGCCTCTCCAATCCGGCGGGCGCACTGGAGAGGGAACTGGGCAGCTTCCGGGGCGCCATGAAGCGGAGCAGGGACCTGCGGCAGGACCTGGTGGCCCATGACACCCGTTTCCATGACACCATCCTCGCCGCCTCCGGGAATCCTGTAGTCCGGCATGCCTTTGCACAGACCCACTGCCACCTGCACACCTTCCGGCTCTACCCTGCGGACGTGGACGGGGCCATTACGGTAGCCGAGCACACGGCGGTCAGGGAGGCCATCGAGGCGTGCGATCCGGAGGGTGCGGAGGCGGCCATGACCACGCACATCCGCAATTCCTTTGACCGCTTTGCCCAAGCCTTTGAGGGCGAACTTGCCCCGCTGGAGGACGGCGGGCCACCGCGCAAGCACATCATCACCTAGATTCCGGCAAACAGCCCTGGCCCTGGAAGGCCGGGGCTGTTGCGTTTGCCGGGCCGGCAGCCTGGTCGAGGGGTTGACGTGAATCACGCTTCCTATATGATTTTAGAAATTCGTATAGGAATCGAAATCTTCCCAATTCCAGTCCTGCCCTCGAAAGTTGAGATCCATGCCTTCCATCACGTCCATCAACACCCAGGACGTCCGTTTTCCCACGTCCCTGGAGCTTGACGGGTCCGACGCGGTCAACGTTGACCCTGACTACTCCGCCGCCTACGTCGTCATCCGCACCGATGCCGGCGACGAGGGCCATGGCTTCGTCTTCAGCTGCGGCCGGGGCAACGAAATCCTCACCGCGGCCATCGACGCCTACGCCCGGCTGCTGGTGGGCCGGGACATCGATGAACTGATTTATGACTTGGGCGCGGCGTCCCGGCTCCTTATCCACGACTCCCAGCTGCGCTGGCTCGGTCCCGAAAAAGGCGTGACGCAGATGGCCTGCGGCGCCCTGGTCAGCGCTCTGTGGGACATCCGTGCCCGCCGGGAAAACAAGCCACTCTGGCTCCTGCTCGCCGAGATGACGCCCGAGGAACTGGTCAGTGTCGTTGACTTCACCCACATCCGGGATGCCCTCAGCCCCGAAGAAGCCCTGGAAATCCTCCGTGCAGGCCAGGCAGGCAAGGCCCAGCGCATCGCCGAGCTCAAGGCAGACGGCTTCCCCGCCTACACCACCTCGCCGGGGTGGCTCGGCTACAGCGACGAAAAGCTCGTGCGGCTGAGCAAGGAGGCCGCGGCCGACGGCTTCTCCATGATCAAGCTCAAGGTGGGCGGGGACATCAAGGATGACCGCCGCCGCATGGCCCTGGCGCGGGAAGCCGTGGGAAGCCTCCCCATTGCCATCGACGCCAACCAGCGCTGGGAGGTCTCCGAGGCCATTGACTGGGTCAACCAGCTGGCGGAGTTCGACCCCTACTGGATCGAGGAACCCACCAGCACCGACGACATCCTGGGCCACGCCGACATCCGCAAGGGTGTTGCACCCGTGCGGGTGGCCACCGGCGAGGCAGTGGCCAGCCGGATCGTCTTCAAGCAGCTCCTGCAGGCCGGTGCGATCGACGTGCTGCAGCTGGACTCCACCCGCGTGGCGGGGGTCAACGAGAACATCGCCATCCTGCTGCTGGCCGCCAAGTTCGGGGTGCCCGTTTGCCCGCATGCCGGCGGCGTGGGCTTGTGTGAGCTGGTGCAGCACTTCTCCTTCTTCGACTACGCGGTGGTGGGCCGCAGCCAGGACAACCGCATGATCGAATTCGTGGACCACCTGCACGAACACTTCGCCGAACCGGTGCGGATCAGCGGTGGCCGCTATGCCGCACCCGAACTGCCAGGTACGGGCGCCGAGATGTTCAGCGCCTCCCGCGCCCGCTGGGAATTCCCCAACGGTGCCGGGTGGCAGGAAGTGGGCAACCGCGCCGCCGTCACCGGTGCAGCCCGGACCCCTGCCGGAGCCGGCCGATGACCGCCGGAGCGCATGCCGCCGTCGGCCTCGCCGGGGAAACCAGCGCCGGACCGGCCACCCCTGGTGCTTTGGACGCCGCCGTGGAAGCAGCGGCAGCTGCCTTTGAAGAGGGCCGTACCGTCGGTCCGCAAACCCGGGCCAGCTGGTTGGAAGCCATCGCCGCCGGCCTGGAGCAGGATGCGGACGGACTCGTGGAAACAGCGGTGCGTGAGACCCACCTCGGAACTGCCCGGCTGGAAGGCGAACTGAAGCGCACCGTGTTCCAGCTGCGGCTTTTCGCGCAGGAGATCCGCAGCGGCGAGCACTTCGACGCCACCATCGACTATGAGGACGTCAGCTGGGGCATGGGCCCGCGGCCGGACCTCCGGCGGTACAACGTGCCGCTCGGCGTCGTGGGGGTTTTTGGTGCCTCCAACTTCCCCTTTGCGTTCAGCGTGATGGGCGGGGACAGCGCGTCTGCCCTGGCCGCCGGCTGCGCCGTGGTGCACAAGGCGCATGACGCCCACCGGGACCTGGCCGTCCGCACCGCCCGGGTGGTCACCGAAGCGCTCGATACCGCCAGGGCGCCGTCGGGCCTGTTCTCCATGGTGACCGGCCGGCAGGCCGGGGAGGCCCTGGTGGACCATCCCCTGGTCAAGGCCATCGGCTTCACCGGCTCCACAGCCGGCGGCCGGGCCCTGCTGGACCGGATTGCCGCCCGCCCCGAACCCATCCCGTTCTTCGGCGAGCTGGGCGGGATCAACGCCGTCTTCGTCACGCCCGCGGCATGGGCAGCGCGGAGCGCCGGCATCCTCGAAGGCTACGCAGGCTCCTTCACCCTTGGCATGGGCCAGTTCTGCACCAAGCCCGGGCTGCTGTTTGTTCCCGCCGGCCACGGTGACGCCGTCCGCAGGCAGCTCCAGGAGGCGCTGGCGGCATTCACTCCCGCCAGGCTCCTCAGCGACCGCCTGCACGCCGGCTACGCCGATGCCGTCGGCAGGCTCAGCGGCAGTGACGGTGTGGACGTCCTGGTGCAGGGAGACTTCGCGGACGAGCCGGCCCCCACCGTCCTGCGCACCACGGCGGATGCGGTCCGGACGAATCCCGGCCTGCTCCGGCAGGAAATGTTCGGCCCCGCCAGCCTGCTGGTGGAGTACCACGACCAGGCGGAGCTTCCCGCACTGGCCGGGCTGCTGGAAGGCCAGCTGACCACCACCCTCCAGGCAGAGGAGGACGACGACGTCTCCGCGCTCGCCGCCCGCCTGGCCGACATCAGCGGACGGGTCCTGTGGAACGGCTGGCCCACCGGCGTCACGGTCAGCTACGCCCAGCACCACGGTGGCCCATACCCGGCCACCACGTCCAACACCACCTCCGTTGGAACGGCAGCCATTCGACGCTTCCTGCGGCCCGTGGCGTACCAGTCATTCCCCGCGGCGCGGCTGCCCGAACCCCTGCAGGACAGCAACCCATGGCGGGTTCCGCAGCGGATCGACGGCGTCTGGCAGCGGCCGGCGGACGCCGGAAAGGAGGAGCGTCAGTGACTGGAGTCTCCGGGGAGGCTCAGGCCGTCCTTCCCGAGGACGCGGACCAGGCGCTGCTGGTTGGCCGGATCTGGGACGTGGAAACCGCCGGTCCCCGTGTGGTGGCGGTCAGCGGGCCGGATGTCTTCGATCTCAGCCGCCTGGCAGCGACAGTCTCAGAACTGCTGGAACTGCCGGACCCCGCCGCGGCAGTCCGCTCCGCCCTTACGGATCCTGGCCTGGCCGAACCCCGCTGGGCCACGGCCGACGTTGTGCAGGCCTCCCTGGCGGGGGACGGGGCACGGTCCCGGCTCCTGGCGCCGGTTGACCTGCAGGTCATCAAGGCCTGCGGGGTGACCTTCGTGGACAGCATGGTGGAACGGGTGATCGAGGAACGGTGCGCGGGCGACTCCAGCCGCGCAGCCGAAATCCGGGAGCTTGTTGGCCGCGCCCTGGGCGGAAGCATTGCTGCCCTGCGGCCCGGATCGGCCGAAGCCGCAGAAGCCAAGCGCATCCTGATCCAGGAGGGGCTGTGGTCGCAGTACCTCGAGGTGGGGATCGGCCCGGACCCCGAGGTCTTCACCAAGGCACCCGTGCTGTCCTCCGTGGGGCTGGGCGCGGGCATCGGTATCCCCGCCTTTTCCTCCTGGAACAACCCGGAACCCGAGCTGGTGCTCATCGCCACCTCAATCGGCCGCGTTGTGGGGGCCACGCTGGGCAACGACGTGAACCTCCGGGACGTCGAAGGGCGCAGCGCCCTGCTGCTGGGCAAGGCCAAGGACAACAACGCCTCCAGCGCCCTGGGCCCGCTCATCAGGCTCTTCGACGGTGCCTTCACCCTGGAAACGCTTCGGACCGAGGAGATCCTGCTCCGCGTGGAAGGCCGGGACGGGTACCTGCTGGAAGGCCGCAACAGCGTTGCACGGATCAGCAGGCCCTTC
Organism: Paenarthrobacter sp. 22069; assembly: GCF_052046035.1. Classification (NCBI taxonomy): domain Bacteria; kingdom Bacillati; phylum Actinomycetota; class Actinomycetes; order Micrococcales; family Micrococcaceae; genus Paenarthrobacter; species Paenarthrobacter sp. 22069. The sequence continues at coordinate 162,914 of NZ_JBQEQF010000003.1, forward strand.
GAGGAACTGGTGGCAGCCACGCACGGGAAGCACCACCAGTACCCCGACGGATTCGCGCTCTTCACCGGCACCCTGTTCGCACCAACCCAGGACCGGGACCAGCCGGGGCAGGGCTTCACCCACAAGCACGGCGACGTGGTGACCATCCGCAGCCGCCACCTGGGCGCCTTGGTGAACCGGGTGGGCCCTTGTGAAGAACTGCCGGAATGGACCTTCGGCCTGCGCCAGCTCTTCGAATACCTGGCGCGGCAGTCCCAGGGCGCCCACGCCTGACTTCCGCGCAGCCGGTCCTGGAAGGGCACAAAGGGCGACGGCGGCACCCGGGTGGGTGCCGCCGTCGTCTTTTGCGGGCTGTGCCTAGCTGTTGTCCGGCTTGGCCAGGCTCTCCGGATCCTCCTCCTTGGCGGGCTCGTCCGAGAGGCCCTGCGGGGTGAGGTCCAGGCCTTCCCGGTCCTCCGGAGCCTCCGGGGCCTCGCCGGTTTCCGCCGCCTTCAGGTTCCCGGTGTCGTCAAGGGCCGGGTTGGCGCCCTCCACCCCGGTGGGATCCTTCTTGCTGCCGGAATCCGGTTGGGCGTTGAGCGGGGCGGTGCTGCTGGATCCCGTGTTGGTGGGGTCGTTCTCGTCGATCGAATTGGGCTCGTTCGTCATGGAATTGTCCTCTCGGCGTGGTCCAGCCTTGTCCGCCGACCATAGGCACAGCACGGCCCGATCCGCAAGGAATGAGCCGGCGCGCGCGGCACATATAGTGGGGTTTGAACTGCAGACGCAAGCTCCCAGGAGGCCCCGCATGCTCGTGCTCGTCATCAACTCCGGTTCGTCGTCGCTGAAGTACCAGGTGCGTGACGTCGCCGCCGGGACGGTCCTCACCGAAGGGCTGATCGAGAAGATCGGCATGGGCAACGGCGGCGGCGGGGACGGCGAGATTGAGGGGCCACGGGACCACGCGGAGGCGCTGGAACAGGTGGATGCCGCCATCCACCGGGAGCTGGGTGACCTGGAGCTCGGCGCGGTGGGGCACCGGGTGGTGCATGGCGGCGAGCGGTTCGCCGAACCTGTCCTGGTGGACAACGAAATCACCCGGGCCATCGAACGGCTCAACCCGCTGGCGCCGCTGCACAACCCGGCCAACGTTCTGGGCATCCGTGCCATCACCAGGAAATGGCCCAGGATGCCGCAAGTGGCCGTGTTCGACACCGCATTCCACCGCACCCTGCCGGAGCACGCCTGGCGTTACGCGCTCCCGGACGAGCTGTACACCAACCACGGGATCCGCCGCTACGGCTTCCACGGCACGTCGCACGAGTACGTGGCCCGCCGCTCCGCAGCCCTGCTGGACATCCCCGTGGAGGAGTTCGACGGCGTCATCGCCCACCTGGGAAACGGCGCCTCGGTCACGGCCATCCGCGGCGGACACTCGGTGGACACGTCCATGGGCTTCACCCCGCTTGAGGGCCTGGTGATGGGCACCCGCTCCGGCGACCTGGACCCCTCCATCCTGGTGTTCCTCGGCCGTGCCGGCTGGACACCCGAGGACATCGACACCATGCTCAACCGGGAATCCGGGCTGAAGGGCCTGGCGGGCAACAATGACATGCGGTCGGTGGTGGAAGCGTCGGAGGCCGGCGATGACAAGGCCACCATGGCCCTGGCGGTGGCCTCCTACCGGCTGGCGAAGTACATCGGCGGCTACCACGTTGCCGTCGGCGGGGCGAAGGCACTGGTGTTCACGGCCGGGATCGGTGAGAACTCGCAGCAGTTCAGGGCGCATGTGGCGGACCGGCTGGGTGCCCTGGGCATCGAGCTCGACGCCGGCCTGAACGCCGAGCGGTCCAAGGAACCACGCGTCATTTCCACGCCGGACTCCGCGATTCCCGTTCTGGTGGTTCCCACGGACGAGGAACGCGCCATCGCCGAGGCGACGGCCGCCGTCGTCTCTGCCGGCCGCTAGCATCCATGTCCGGGATATCCCTTCCCATCCGGACCGAACGGCTGGTCCTGCGGCGGTTCGAGGGCGGCGACCTGGACGCCTTCCACGCCTACCACTCGCTGCCGGAGACCGCGCGCTTCCTGCCCGGCCCTGCCAAGACCTACACACAGTCAATGGAGCGGGTGGGCCACTACGCCAACTTTGTCTTCGAGAAGGAGGGGGACTGGGTGGCGCTCGCCATCGAGGCCGCCGGCGAGCCGGGGCTGCAGGGGGAGGTGGTGCTCAAATGGCTGCCCGGGCGCGGGCAGGGCGAAGTTGGGTGGACGCTGGCACCCGCCGCCCGCGGCAAGGGCTACGGGACGGAGGCCGCCAGCGCCATGCTCCGCCTGGGCTTCGGGGAGCTGGGCCTGCACCGGATCGAAGCCCGGCTGGACGAACTCAACGTAGCCTCTGCATCCCTGTGCGGCCGCCTGGGCATGCGGCTGGAGGCGCGGCACGTCGACAAGTGGCATTACAAGGGCAAGTGGGCCACCGAGCTGATCTACGCCATCCTTGCCGATGAATGGTGCATCGGTTCACAAGCGGCCTCTAGGCCCGGCCCTTGAGGATCAGGTTCCAGTAGATTTTCGGGAACACATCGCGGTCCACCACCCAGGACAGCCGGCTCTCATTCCAGGTAGGGACGCGGGGGATGGTGGGTTTGGGGCGGTAGCGGTCGTCGAACTCGGCAAACACCACGGTGTCCCGTGAGACCGTGAACGGGCACACCGAGTAGCCGTCATATTTCGCCCTCAGCGGCTTGCCTTTGCGGGCAGCCACCAGGTTCCTGGCAACCACCTTGGTCTGCTTGCGCAGCGACCCGCCGGACTTGGAGTTGGTGGTGCCCGCGGCGTCACCCAGGGACCAGACATTGGCATACCGCAGGTGCCGGAGGGTCTGCCGGTCCACCTCCACGAAACCGCCGGCGCTGCCGGCCGCCGGCAGGTCAGTGGCCTTGAGCCAGTCCGGCGCCGACTGCGGCGGGACGGCATTGAGGACGTCGTACTCCAGGTCCTCGGTGGTGTTCGCGGCGTTGTCGCGGATCGTTGCCCGCCGGCCGGAAGGACTCACCGCCACCAGTTCGCTGTTGGTGCGCAACTCGATCCCGTACTCGGCGATCTTCCGGTCCAGTTCCCGGTCCACTTCCGGAACTCCGAACACGGTGGGATACGGCTGGACCATCACCACGCGGATGTTGTCCAGGACCCCCTGTTCCCGCCAGTAGTCGCAGGCAAGATACATCGGTTTCTGGGCAGCCCCGCCACACTTGATGGGACCGGCCGGCATGGTGAAGATGGCGGTGCCGGAGGTCATGGCGCTGAGCAGAGTCCAAGCTTTGGGGGCAAGCTCGAACTCGTAGTGCGATGCGCCGTAGGGCGAGTGGACGGCCTCGGCCATTCCCGGCACCGTGTCCCAGTCGTACTGCAGCCCCGGGCACACCACCAGTTGGCCGTATCCCAGCGATGTCCCGGATTCCAGCAGGACGGTGTTGGCGTTTGCGTCCACGTCCACGGCGGCGTCCCGGATCCAGGTGACGCCGCGGGGGACCACTGATTCCTGTGGCCGGACGGCCTCCTTGGCCTGCGCCCGCCCACCGGCGATGTGGGAGAACAGCGGCTGGTACAGGTGGTGGTCCCTGGGCTCGATGAGCGCCACGTCCTTCACTCCGTACCGCTCCAGCCGGGCCGCCAGCGACACTCCCGCGTTGCCGCCGCCGATGATCACTACCTCATGCTGGGCAGTCACCTCATGCCGGGCAGGCACGGCGCTACTTCTTCTCAGTCAGCGCGGACGCCTTGTGCGCCGCACGCGCGCCGGTCTTCTCCGACTCCACCACATACTGCGGCTCGTCCTTGCTGGCGCGGTGCGTGTTGCCGTCGAGTTCGAAGTCGCTGGTCTTCTTTTCCACGATCCTGCCGTGCGTCTTGCCCTGCGAAGTGTTCCACTCCACGTGCGTTCCCTTGCTCAATGACATGTCCGCTCCTCTGGTGTCCCTGCGGAAAACAAGTGCCCCACAATAGTAAGCATGATTAGCTTATGGGCGCATTGACAGGGACGCGGCAGCAGTCCAAGCTGGCGCTGTGCCTACCTGCCGGCCGAGCCGCGCCGGCACCAGGCGCTGTTCCAGGAGATCCCGATGCCAGTAGTAGAAGAATCCGTCGTCATCGCCCGGCCGCCGCAGGAAGTCTTCGATTTCCTGTCGAAGTTCGACAACACCGCGGCCTACGATTCCTCCGTTACCGCCTCTGAGCAGGTGGGGGACGGTCCCGTGGGGAAGGGAACCCGCGGACGGGGAACAAGCAAGATCATGGGACGGCGGTTCGACTGGACCGTCGAGGTGGTGGAGTTCGACCCGCCGCGGCGGATGGTCTCCCGTTCCGTTGAGGGAAAGCTGAACTTCACGGTAGCCTTCACCCTGGAACCGGCCGACGGCGGGACCAGGGTCACCCAACGGATTGACGCCGACTCCGGCCTGGGCGGCATCTTTGGAAAGATCGCCGATCCGCTGGTGGAGCGCGCACAGGGCCGCACCGTCCGTGCCAACCTTGAAACACTCGCTGAGTGGCTGGCGGAGCACCCGCAGGCGTGAACTGAAACCCTGCCTGCCGTTGCGCCGGGCAAAGGGAGGCGTACGACGGCGGGACACGCCCGCCGCCGAACGGTTCAGTCCTGTTTCAACCCTGCTCCGGGCAGCAGTTCCGTTGCGCCCAGGGCGTCGGCGATGAACGCGTAGTCCCAGGCGCGCTCGCGCCATTGGACGTACCGGCCGGATGCGCCGCCGTGGCCGCCGTCCATCTCGATCTTCATCACAATGGGTTCGGAGCCCGTGGTCTTGTTCCTCAGCTCCTGCACCCATTTGGCCGGTTCCACGTACAGCACCCGGGTGTCGTTGAAGGACGTCACGGCGGCGATCTTGGGGTAGGCCACCTCCCGCACGTTCTCGTACGGGGAGTAGGACTTCATGTACGCATAGGCCTGGGGATCCGTGATGGGGTTGCCCCATTCCTCCCACTCCAGCGCGGACAGCGGCAGATCCGGGTCGAGGATGCTGGTGAGGGGATCCACGAACGGCACCTGCGCCACGATGGCCGCGTACTTGTCCGGGGCCATGTTGGCCACGGCGCCCATGAGGAGCCCGCCGGCGGAGCCGCCCAGGGCCGCGATCCGGGCAGGATCCACCCAGCCGGAGCGTGCCAACCAGTCGGTGGCGTCCACAAAGTCGGAGAAGGTGTTCTTCTTGGTGAGCTTCTTGCCGTCCTCGTACCAATGCCGGCCCAGTTCACCGCCGCCGCGGATGTGTGCAATCACGAACACCACGCCGCGGTCCAGCAGCGACAGGCGGGCGATGCCGAAGCCGGGATCCATGCTCATCTCATAGGAGCCGTACCCGTAGACCAGGCCCGCCGCCGTCGAATCCTGTTTCACGGCCTTGTGCCGCAGCACCGAAAGCGGGATGCGCGTGCCGTCGCCGGCGGTGGCCCACTCCCGGGTGGCCACGTAGTCGCTGCCGTCATAGCCGCCCAGGACCGGGCTTTCCTTGCGGAGCAGCAGCTCGCCGGCCCGCTGCTCCGGCGTGGGAAGCACGAAGTCGTAGATGCGCGACGGCGTGAAGTAGGAGGTGTAGCCCAGCCGGATCACCGGGGCTTCGTAGTCCGATCCGCCGACGCCTGCGGTGTACAGCTCCTCGTCGAAGGCCGGTTCCACCGGTGACTGCTGGGCGGGGGTGCCCAGGCCGGCCAGCCCCATCACCTGGACGCGTTCGATCGTGTCCTTGCGGATGGACACGATGAGGTGCGTGGCGGTGACGCCCGCGCCGTTGACGCGGACGTCGTCGGAATGCTCGACGACGGTCTGCCAGGTTTGTTCCGTTAGCGGCTTGAGCAGCTCTGCCGGGTCCACCAGGGAGACCATGGAGTTGATGGCCCCGCGGTTGTGCGTGAGCAGGATTTTTTCCTCACCGTCCAGCAGGAAGGGCTCTGCTTCGTAGAGGATGCGTTCGTTCCTGGAGATCACTGTGGTGACGGCCTGTTCGGGGTCGTCGAAGCGCAGCAGCCGGGTCTCGCTGTACTCCGAGCAGCCGATGCCCAACACCAGGTGGCGCCGGTCGGCGGAGAGCTCGAAGCCCAGCCACATGGCGGCGTCGTCCTCCTGGTAAACCACCTGGTCCTCGGCCACCGGCGTGCCCAGTACGTGGGACGTCACCTGGTAGGGCCGCCACGAGTCGTCAACAACGGTGTAGAAAAGGCGGCTGCCGTCCGGGGAAAAGGAGACCCCATAGAAGATGTTCTCGATGACGTCCGGCAGCAGTTCGCCCGTGGACAGGTCCTTGATGTGCAGGGTGAACCGTTCATCGCCGGAGTTGTCCACGGCGTAGGCGTAGAGCGTGCCGTCGACGGTGACGGCGGTGCCGCCCACCGAAAAGAAGGGCTTGCCTTCGGCCTCCACGTTGCCGTCCAGCAGGATCTCCTCGCCGGGAATTTCCACCCCGGGCTCAACGGCAGGAGGAGTCCAGTCGGCCACCTTGTCTCCGGTGTCCTGAGCCTTTACGCGGCAGTGGATGCCGTATTCCTTGCCCTCGGCCGAGCGGCTGAAGTACCACCAGCCGTCCTTCCGGTGCGGGACGGAAAGATCGGTTTCCTGGGTGCGGCCCTTGATCTCTTGGAAGATGGCCTCACGGAGCGGCTCCTGGTGCGCGGTGACGGCTTCCTGGTACGCGTTTTCGGCCCGCAGGTGCTCCACCACCTCCGGGGATTCCTTGTCCCGCAGCCATTCGTAGCTGTCCACGAACGTCTCCCCGTGGTGCGTGCGTTCAGTGGGGATCTTCTTGGCAACCGGGGGGACCGGGACAGCCGTACCGGTGGAATCCTGCAGGGAAGTGGAGGTCATGGATTCAATATATAGACCCCCTCCGCCAACCCTGCAGGCCGTTCGCTACGGGGGTAGGCGAAAAGGGCGAAAGACTCTGGGTCCGGGCTCCGCTGCCGGTCAGGCTGGAAGGGCGTTGAGAGGAAAGGAGACGCCATGACCGTCGAATCCGGACCGGCTCCCCGGGCCAAGGCATGGCTGGCGGTTGCCCGCTGCGCGGGAGCGTCCTGTGCCATGCTGGTGCGCCGGCAGGTCCATCTTCCGAAACACAACGTGGGCCGGGTGCTGCGGTTCGCCGACGGAAGCACTGCACGGGTCTATCGCGAGACCGCCGTGGACCGACAGCCCGCCGAGCCCTGCGTCCTGGTGGTCGCTTTCACGCTCAGGCTGGTCCGCGGCCGCGCGCATCGCCTGTTCGAGGCGGAGAGCCTCCTGAACACTCCGCTCTTCGTGGGGTTCCCGGGGTTTGTCTCCAAGCTCTGGTGCGCCCACGACACCTTCGGCGCCTACCGCGGGCTGTATGAATGGGACGGCGCCGAACGCGCCCGGAAGTACGCTTCCGCCCTGTGGCGGGTCCTGGAACTGGTCAGCGTCCCCGGCTCCATCAGCTACAAGGTGCTTCCCGGGCTGCGCCGCGACGAGGTGCTCGCCAACCCCGCCCGGATGCAGCCTGCTGCCCAGGCGGACCACGCCTGGTGGCGTCTCCTCGACCACAACTAGCGTCCGCAGCCCATGGCACCCGGGCAAGGCACGACGACGGACAGCGACGTCCTGGTGGTCGGCGCGGGTCCCGCCGGGCTGACCACAGCCCTCCAGGCACACGCGCACGGTGCGGCAGTCCGGGTAGTGGACCGGCGCCCGCACCAGGCCCGTCCGTCCCGGGCCATGATGCTGCATGCCAGGGCGCTGGAGGGCCTGCGTCCGCTGGGGGTAACCGATGAGCTGCTCAACCGCGCCGACACGACGCCCGAAGCACGCATCCACCTGGGCCGGCACGTCGTCGAAGCCCGGCTGGGCCACGCGGACCTCCCGGACACGGCCTTCCCGCACCTGACCCTGGTCCGGCAGGCCGACGTCGAGGACGTTCTCTGCCGGGCGCTGCAGGCCAGGGGCGTGCCGGTGGACTGGGGCGTGGAATTCCGTGGGTTCCAGCATGAACCAGCGCTGACTGCCGGGCGGGGCCTGGTGCACGCGGACCTGCATCCGGCCGGCGGCCCGGGCCCCAACCTGCCGGAGCGCCACGTGTCCCGGTTCCTGGCCGGCTGCGACGGGCAGTCCAGCACCGTCCGCGGCCTGACCGGTGCACAGTGGCGCGGCGGCCCCTACGGGGTGGAAGCCGTCATGGCCGACCTTGAACTGGATGAATCCCTGGACCAGGGGCTGCTGCACGTGGCCGTCGGGGCTGCCGGGCTGCTCTTCCTCTTCGCGCTGGGCGAGGGCGCCACCTGGCGGATGCTCGCAACCCGCCCCGCCGCCCCGACGCCGGGAGCCCGGTTCGGCCAGCTGGGTCCACCCGTTGCGGCGGAGGAAGTGGCCCGCCTGGTGGGGGAATCGGGACTGGGCGCTGCGGTCAGCGATGTGCGCTGGTCGGCGCAGATTCCGCTGCAGCACCGGATCGCCAGCACTTTTGGTGCCAGCCCCGTATTCCTGGCCGGGGATTCTGCGCACGCCCACTCTCCCGCCGGCGGCCAGGGCATGAACAACGGCATCCTCGATGCCCTCAACCTCGGCTGGAAGCTGGGCTTCGCGTCGTCGGCGGGCAGGCCCCTCCCCGAGCTGCTGGACACCTACGGGCAGGAGCGGCGGCTGGCGGCCCGGCGGGTGCTGGCACTCACGCACGTGATCTTCTTCGGCGAGGCCTCACCACATCCGGTGGCCCGGCTGGCCCGGAACGTCCTGCCCGCATTCGCACCGGTGCTGCCGTTGCTGCTGCGCCGGCGGTGGCTCACCTCCAAAGGCATCAGGCTGCTGGCCCAGCCGTTCGTGAACTACCACGGCAGCGCCATATCCCGTGACCGCAGGCCCCGGGCCGGCCGCTGGCCGCAGCCGGGGGAGCGGCTGCCGGACGGGCCCGTGTCCGTCGCCGGACGGGTGGTCCGCCTGCACGAACTGACCTCCGTACCGGGCATCCACGTGTTCTTCGAGCGCGACGCCGGGCCGGGCACCTTGGGCGCCGGCGCCACCTTGGCTGCGGTGGCAAGTCCGCCGCTGGTCCACGTCCACCGGCTCACCAGCCACCCCGGGCGGGGCGTGGTGGCGGTCCGCCCCGACGGGTATATCGGCTACCGCAGCGGGGAGGCGGACCCGCGCGAGCTGGCGTCGTGGCTCCGGCTGGTGGGTGCCGGGGACTGAACGCTGCGCACGGTGGCCACCTCCCGCCGTCGCGATGCTCCATCACTTATGGCTCCCAAGACCGGTGTTTAGGGACCGAAACTGATGGAGCAACAGGGGAGGGGGAGGCTGGTTGCGGATCGACGGCAGGCGTATTCTGTTCAGTTCAAGGCACATCCGCCCAGCGTGAGAGGGGAAGTTCCATGACCATCCCGCCAGTGCACGAACCCGAGCCGTTTCCGCCTGAACCCGGTCCGGGGCCCACATCGCCGGATCCCACCCAGCCACGCCCGCCCGGCCCGCCGTCGCCGAACCCGTTCCCCGCACCACCGTCGCCGGGGCCGCTGCCCGTCCCGGACCCCGGGCCCGCACCGCTTCGGCCCGATCCCACCCGGGACTGACCCGGCATCGGGCCTCCAAGGGGCCTTCCGGCCCGTGCACCCGCACTGGCCGGAAGGCCCCTTTTCCACGTCCTGGCGGGGCCGGAAAATCTTCCAAAAATCCTTGCCTGAGCCCTTGAAGACCTCTCCCTGCAGTGCTAAAAAATCTATATCAGCCACTACAGATCGGCTGATAAGGAAACTGTGTTGGACCATCTCTTACGAGGAGGGAAGCCATGTTGATGCGAACCGATCCGTTCCGCGAGCTGGACAGGCTGGCCCAGCAGGTCCTCGGCACGGCAGCACGCCCGGCGGCGATGCCAATGGATGCATGGCGTGAGGACCAGGAGTTCGTCGTGGCCTTCGATTTGCCCGGCGTAGCGGTTGATTCGGTTGAACTGGATGTTGAACGGAATGTCCTGACGGTCCGGGCCGAGAGGCCCGATCCCACGGGCAAGGACACCGAACTCATTGCCGCTGAGCGGCCGCGCGGCGTCTTCAGCCGCCAGTTGATCCTCGGCGACACGCTTGATACCGAGAATGTGAAGGCCAGCTACGACGCCGGTGTCCTGACGCTGCGGATCCCTGTCGCCGAAAAGGCCAAGCCGCGCAAGATTGAGATCGAGACGAAGGGGGCAAAGCAGGAAATCGCCGCTTAGTTTCAACGCAGGCCCGGGAGCCGGCCAGATCTGTTGACTGCCTTTTTTGGGGCGAATCGCCATTCTGTGCACGCCACAGCGCCAGACAGCGCACCGGCAGCTTAGGCCCAACCTCCCGTCACGGTGGCCCCCGGCTTCGGCCGGGGGCCATCCACGTGTCCGGGGACTGCAAAGGCGGGGCAGGGAGTCAGACGCTGAACTCCAGCATCAGTGCGGGGAGTTCGTCCGCAAGTTCGCGGGCCAGGAATCCCAGCGGCCCCAGCCGGCTGGCGAGCCGGTCGGCCGCGGCCGCGTGCAAGTGGGTGCCCCAGCAGGCCGCCTGGGTGCTGCTGGTGCCGCGGGCCCGAAGCCCGGCGATGGCTCCGGCCAGGACATCGCCGCTGCCGGAGGTGCCCAGGCCGCCGTAGCCGGTGGTGATCTTCCACAGATCCGGTTCCTCCGGCTCCAGGCCGGGAGGCTGGGTGATCAAACCCTGGCAACTGACCACGGCGTCGAACCGGGACGAGATCTCGGCGAGGTCCTTTTCCAGGTCATCCACGTCCCGTCCCAGCAGGATCCCGGCTTCGGTGGGGTTCGGCGTGAGGATGAGCCGGCCGCGCCAGGGGTCCAGCCGGTCTTCCAGCGGCACCAGGGCGCCCAGGGCATAGGCGTCAAGGACGATGGCGGCGCCTCCCGTGCTGCCACCGCCGTCGCCGGAACCTCCCTCTGAAGCGCGGTCCCGGCCTGCCTCGCGGCGGAGCATGGCTTCCAACAGGTCCCTGGCAAGATCTGGATCATCGAGCCCTGGCCCCACCAGGACGGTGTCCGCCCGGTCCAGGTAGCTGGACATCCGGTCCAGTTCCGCCTTCACTGAGCCGCCGGCGGTCTCGGGAAGGCCCACTGCACCGCATTCGGGCAGCGCCACACCCAGCTGCACGGCCACGGACTCGGCCACCGCCAGCGTGAGCTTCCCGGCCCCCGCCCGCAGCGCCGACGTCCCGGCCAGGAGGGCAGCACCGGGCGTTGCCCGGGCTCCGCCCACCACCAGCACCGATCCCCGCGAATACTTGTCCCCGCCCGGCGCCGGCAGCGGCCACTGCCGCAGGAGCGACGGCGTTACGAGGGTGGCGCCGGAAGGCTCACCGCGGCCGGACACTGGTGTCTCCGGCGTGCTCGGTGACGGCGACGCCCTGTTCCGCCAGGTGGTCGGCAACGTTGAAGCTCTCCAGCGTCCACGGTCCCGCGCCGGCGGGGCGGACGAACCGGGTCACCGAGGCGTTGAGGATGGCTTCACTGGCTGCAAGGTCCAGCAGTTCCTTCTCGCTGAGCCCTTCCAGGACATACCTGAACAGCATGATCACCGCGTCGTGGCACACCAGCATCACCCGCTGGCCCATGCCGAGGTTGTTCAGCTCGGCCAGGACAGAGCGCAGCCGCAGCGCCACATCCGCCCACGATTCGCCCCCTGGCGGCCGGTAATACAGCTTGCCCAGCCAGTCCCGGCGCTCGGACTCCTCGGGGTAGCGGTTCTCCACCCCGAGCCGGGTCAGACGGTCCAGGATGCCAAGCTCACGGTCCCGGAGACGTTCGTCGGTGCGCACCTGCAGCGGCCAGCCCGCTGTTTCCACCGCAATTTCGGCGGTCTGCCGGGCGCGGGCGTAGGGGGAAGAGACCACCGCGTCCGGACGGAACTCCGGGGCGGCCCGGCCCAGGGCAACACCCAGCGCCGTGGCCTGCTCCCTTCCGGTCCCGGAGAGGTTCACGTCCGCGTCGCGGGCCGGGACGGGGATGACCTCAACGCCGGCCTCCCGGGCTTCCGTGGCGGCCACGTTGCCTTCGCTCTCGCCATGCCGGATCAGCAGCAGCTCCACTGCCCCGGCCTGCTCGACCGCCTCCGTCAGGCCGTCGTCGTTCGCTGAATTACCCTTCAAGAAACACCCCGTCCTCACCGAAATACCTTGCCGAAATACCGGGCCGCAAATGCCGTGCCGAATGCAGGACAACTATCAAGGGCGTACCCAGGGGCGGTGGGAAATAACGTGCCGAAACTACCGTTCGGGGGTCAGGACCTTGGAGAACACCGTGCCGCCGTTGGCGTTGCGGAGGCTCACGGTGAAGCTGTTGTCCTCACCCAGCTGGACGTGCCCGAAGAACTGGTTCTCGCCGTCGCGCGGGGACTCGCCCGCAAAACGCCCGGTCTTGGAGAACACCACCTCAGGGCCGAACGTGCCGTCCATCGCGTTGGGGCCGAACGATCCTGCCGCGATGGGGCCCGCCACGAACTCCCAGAACGGGTCGAAGTCGGTGAAGGCGGCCCGCTCCGGGGAGTAGTGGTGTGCGGCGCAGTAGTGCACGTCCGCGGTCAGCCACACCGTGTTCTTCACGCCGTTGCGCTTGAAGGCGCTGAGCACCCCGGCGAGCTCCAGCTCACGGCCCAAGGGGGCGCCGGCGTCGCGGTTGGACAGGCTCTCCTGGTTCACCGGGCCGTCCGGAACCACGACGCCCAGCGGGAGGTCGTTGGCGATCACCTTCCACGTCGCCTTGGACTTGCTGACCTCGCTGACCAGCCAGTCCACCTGCTCCTGGCCCAGGATGGCGGTGGCGTAGGGTTCCCTGCCGTCGGTGTTGGGGGACTTGTACGTGCGCATGTCCAGGCAGAAAATGTCCAGCTGGGGGCCGCGCGAGATCTTCCGGTAGATGCGGGCCGGCTGGTACGTGCCGGCGTCGTCGAATGTTCCCGGACGCCAGATGGCCGAACTGTCCGCGATGGGCATGTTCTCCTGCCAGGCCTGCCGGCCGCGGGCGGCGAGGGTATTGACGTTCCGCACCGTGTAGCGGGAGTCATCCAGGATCTGGCCGGGGTACCAGTTGTTGTGCGTCTCGTGGTCATCCCACTGCGCGATCACCGGCACGTCCGCGAACAGGGCCCGCATGTTGGCGTCCATGGAGTTGTAGCGGTGCCGGCCGCGGAACTCGGTGAGCGTCTCGGCAACCTTGGACACCTCTTCCGTGACCAGGTTCCGCCACACCTGCCCGTCCTTTTCCACCACGGTTTCGGCGATAGGGCCGTCGGCGTAAATGGTGTCGCCGGAGTGGATAAAGAAGTCCGGGCGGGTCTGGTGCATGGCCCGGTAGCCGCGCATGCCGCCGATCTCTTCGTTGATGCCCCACCCCTGGCCCGCGGTGTCACCGGTCCACACAAAGCTTTGCGCTGACGACGCCGGGACCTCACCGCCGTTGCTGGTGTCGCCGATGCGGCCCGCGCCGTTGACCGTCCCGGCATCAGGTGCCGTGCGGAAGGTGCCGCTGACCGTCTCACCGGCCGCGCCGCCGTCGTCCTCGAAGCTGATCTCCAGCGCGAAGCGGGTGTTGGACGGCAGGTTCCCGGCGTGGATCTTGGCGGTGAAGTCGGACGCCTGGGTCGCCCGGGGGCCGCGGAGGACCCGCTCAAAGGCCCCGCGCCCGCGCAGGACCTGGCCGCCGTCGTCCACTGCCCGCAGGACCGCCGTCATCCGCCCGGCGCCCGAGGCGCGGGACCAGAGCACGGCGGAATCGGAGGTGACATCGCCCGTGGCGATGCCGCTTGGGAGTGTGAGCCGGTTGCGCACCAGGGCAATGCCGGACGGTGCAGGGGCTGCCGAAGCGTTGGCGGCGGGGACGGACGCCAGCGCGGCAGCGAGAACGGAACTCTTGACGATGGTGCGGCGGGATACCCCTGCCTGGGAAGACTGAGTCATGCCCTCAGGCTTTCCCGGGCCGGCACACACATTCTGGCGCCCGGGTGAACCAGGGGTGAGGCGCCGCTGAACAGCAGGAGGTTGTGGTGGCTAGGGCTTCGCGAAGTCGGCGATCCGGCCCTCCCTCAGGGCCGCGCCCACCGCCGCGATTCCTCCATAGTCCGGGAACAGCACGGACTGTCCGGCCACGAAGCCGGAGCCCGCCGTCGGAAGCGTCATGGTGCCGATGGCGTTCACATCTAGGTTCCGCAGGCTGTAGGCCAGCATTGCGGCCTGGACGGGGTCGAAGCCCCTGTCCACCGTGAGGCAGCAGGAGGCAAAATCGACCAGCGACCGCACCGCGTTCACGTCATTCAGGGCACCGCCCGCGGCGAGCCGGGACAGGATGGCGCGAAGCATGATCTGCTGGTCCCGGACACGCTGGAAGTCACCGTCGGTGAAGGCATGGCGCTCACGCGAGAACTCCAGCGCGGCCTGGCCATCGAGGTGGTTCACGCCGGCGCTGAAAACATGCTGGGTGTCGATCGTGGACTGGAAGGCTATGGGGACGTTGACGTCGATGCCGCCCAGGCCGTCCACCAGGATCTTGAACCCGCCGAAGTCCAGCATCAGCGTGTGGTCGATGGTGATTCCCAGCAACTGCTGCACCGTGGCGGTTTCCAGATCAATCCCGCCATACTGCAGCCCCGCGTTGATCTTGGCGCTGCCGAAACCGGGGATGTCCACCCAGTTGTCGCGGTTGATGGAGATGAGGTAGAGGCTGCGCCTGTCGGCAGGGACGTGGACCACCATGAGGGTGTCCGCCCGCTGGTCGGAGGGTTCACCCGTGGCCGCAGTATGGGCAGCAGCCTCGCGTGCGGGAACGTCGCGGGTGTCGCTGCCGATGACCAGGATGTTCATCGGGGCCGCGGGCAGGTCCGGGATCGGCGCAGGTGGGGGCGGAGGAGCAGGGGCCGGCGGGGGAGTCTCGGACGGCGTCGGGGTCGGCGTGGGGGTGGGGGTCTCGCTGGGCGACTGGGTCTGGGTGGCTGCCGGCTGCGCTTCCTGGCCGGCCCGGTTCAGGCTGAAGACCGCGACTCCGGCGGCCACCACCAGCACCAGCGCCAGCAATGCGGCGATCCAGCGGCGCCGGCCCAAGGCAAGGATCCACGCAGGCCGGCCGGAACCGGCTGGGCCCGGTTGCCGGGCACCGGGGTTTCCGCCGCCGGGCCCGGATGGATCAGAACCGCCTGGGATGCTCATGACGCCTCCACCTCATTGTGACTGGTGGGATTAGTGTCCGTCCCGCAGGCCCCTGTTGGCTACGGACGTATCCAAACTGTCACCTGGACGGGCCGGCGCCACGGGCTGGCTGGGCGGACGAAGCGGGCGCGGCCCTACACCGGCTTCGGCGCGTGGCCCTCGGCCGGTGCGTTGAGCCGGGCATGGCGCAGGATGGACACGATCGCCGGGGCGAGCTGGTCCTCCATCTCCCGGTACACCTCGGGCGCGCGGCGGTACGGGTCCACGATGTCGTTGTCCGCCGGATCGGCGGGAAGGGAGAGGTGGCGCACCCCCGCGGCCCTCGCCGGCAAGCTCCGCCACAAGGCGGCATTGGCAGCGAGCCGGGCGTCGCCGTCGGACGCTGCTCCCCGGGAGGCTACGACGGCGGCGGGCGGGCTGTCCGCCTCAGCCTCCCGCGTGTGCAGGACATCGAGCATCCTGGCGAACTCCCGGATGGTGAAGGTGCGCTTGAGCAGGGAAGCATCCAGCTGGAGCACCTCGCCGCGGTGGCCCGAGGTCATGGTGAGGACCAGGTCCACGCCGCGCAGGACCTTGGGCGTCAGCTGGCGTGCCTCGAACCCGTCGGGGTTGCCGCCGAAAGTCCGCACGATGTCCGCCGAGATGGGCTGCATGGGTTCGCCCACCAGGGCGCGGGTGCCGGCGCTCGCCACCTGGAAACCGCCCGGGACCGCCTGGTCGAGTCCGGCCTGCAGCAGCCGTTCGGCCACCGGTGACCGGCAGATGTTTCCGGTGCAGACGGTAAGGATTCGTACTGGAGCGGAAGTGTCCAAGGAGGTTTCTCTTTTCCCAGCTGGCGGCTGATCCGTTCGGACCCGTGCTTTTCAACTTAACACGCATTGGCGCGGCAGCGGCTTCCCGGACCGGGTGCCGCCGCCGCGCCGGGCATTTCCAGGCGTGCAGGTCAGAGCGCGGCCAGGAGCTGCTTCATCTGGGTGATCTCCGCCTGCTGGGCGTCCACGATGTCATGGCCCAGCTTTACCGCTTCCGGGAACCTGCCGGCACTGATCTCCTGCTGTGCCATGTCGATGGCGCCCTCGTGGTGGCCGATCATCTGCTCCAGGAACAGCCGCGCAGCCTCGGTGCCGGTGGCTGAGGTGAGCTTGTCGATGCCGGCGTTGTCCACCATGCCGGACATGCCGTGCCCGGAGTGGTCAGCCATCATGGTGGGCACATTCCAGCCTGTGAGCCAGCCGGTCATCTGCTCGATCTCCGGTGCCTGGGCCGCCTTGATCCTGGTTGCCAGGGCGGTCAGCCCTGCGGGCATGCCCGGCTTGGCCAGGATGATGCCGCTCATCTCCACCGCCTGGGCGTGGTGCGGGATCATCATCTGCGCGAACGTGACGTCGGCCTGGTTATGGTCGGCCGCCGTACTCGCCAGTGGGGCTGCAGGCATCGAACTGGACATGGTGCCTGGGCTGCCGTGGTCCATGGGCATGCTGTTGCCGGAGCCCGGGGTGGCGGCGCATCCCGCGAGCCCCAGCGAGGCTGCCAGGGCAGCAGCAATGGACAGGGTTTTCAAGGTGGTGTTCATGGTTGTCCTTCAAGGATGGAGTGGAACTGGTCCGATGGATTTGGAGCAGTTCGGCTTACGTCCGGCTGATGGACAGGTCGCACGGCGTGGGACTGGGCGGAAGGTAGCCGTAGGCGGGGCCGGGGCTGCTGACCGGATGCAGTAACCGCAGGACGGCCTGGGTTGCCTCCGGCGGATGTCCCGTCTGCGGGGCGCTGGGCGCAGACGGGACGCACTGTGCCCCGGGCTCCCGGGCTCCCGGGCTCCCGGGCCAGAGGGCACGGACTGCCGCAGATGTCGGCAGCAGCCAGGGCCAGTGCGGCCAGCCCACCCGCATGGTCCGCACCGGCAGAATGCCCGACGGCGTCATGCGGGGCAGGTGCCCCAGGTGCCGGGCCGCGGCCGGCAACGGCGCACTGGGCAACGGCGCTGTGGGCAAGGGAACTGTGCGAACCGGACCCGTGGGACGCGTGTCCGGCGGTCAGCACATGCATTCCCAGCAGCCCTGCGATCACGGCCAGGACGCCCGCAAGCAGCCAGGCCCGGCGGAGGAGGGACGCCATGGCGCGAATGGACCGGAGGGTCAACGTACCTCTGAGGGGTTCAGTTTCAGGCGCCGGAGGAGTTGGGCGTTCAGGGCCACCACAACCGTGGATGCGGACATCAGCACGGCCCCGGCCGCTGGCGAGAGGACCACACCGGCAAAGGCCAGGACGCCGGCGGCCAGCGGCACGGACAGGATGTTGTATCCGGTGGCCCAGACCAGGTTCTGCCACATTTTCCGGTAGCTGGCCCGGGACAGGTCCACCATGGACAGCACCGCGCGTGGATCGTTTCCGGCCAGCACTACGCCGGCGGATTCCACCGCGACGTCGGTTCCGGCGCCGATGGCGATGCCCACCTCGGCGCGGGCCAGTGCGGGGGAATCGTTGACGCCGTCGCCCACCATGGCCACCTTCAGCCCGCGGGACTGCAGCTCGGCCACTTTCTTGTCCTTGTCAGCGGGCAGGACCTCGGCGAACACCTCGTCGATGTCCAGGTCCGCCGCCACGGCCTGGGCCACCTGGTGGGCGTCGCCGGTCACCATAGCCACCTTGATGCCGCGCCGCTGCAGGGCTGACACCGCCTGCCGCGACTCGGGCCGTACAGCGTCCTCCATGCTTACGGCACCCAGGACTTTGCCGCCGTCGACCACGTGCAGCACGGCCGCTCCGCGGTTCATCCAAACCCTGGTGCTGTCCGCCAGCGTGGCGGGTTCGACGGCGCCGAGCTCGCGCAGGAGCGCTGGTCCGCCAACGTGTACCGTGCGGCCGTCCACGCCGGCCCGGACGCCGCGGCCCGTCAGCGAGGTGAAGCCCGTGGCTTCGGGCAGCGCCAGGTGCCGTGCCTTGGCGGCGCGCACGATGGCCCGCGCCACGGGGTGCTCGCTGTCGGATTCGACGGCGGCGGCCAGGGCCAGGACGGCGTCGGGGTCGGCACCTTCAGCCACGGCTATGTCCTTCAGCTCCGGCTCCCCGGTGGTCAGGGTCCCGGTCTTGTCGAACAGGACCACGTCGATGGTGCGCATGCGTTCCAGGGCCATCCGGTTCTTGATCAACACCCCGGCCCGGGCCGCCTGTTCGGTGGAGATGGCGATTACCAGCGGGATGGCCAGTCCGAGGGCGTGCGGGCAGGCGATCACCAGCACCGTGACAGTGCGGGTGACGGCGTCGGGAACGCTTCCCAGCAGCGTCCACGCGATGAAGGTCAGGACCCCCGCGCCCGCGGCAAAGTAGAAGAGGAATGCCGCGGCACGGTCCGCCAGGGCCTGGGCGCGGGATGACGATGCCTGTGCTTCCTCCACCAGCCGCTGGATACCGGCCAGGGCGGTCTGGTCACCCACGGCCGTGACCAGCACGCGGACGCTGCTGTCAGTGGCCACCGTTCCGGCCACCACGGGATCGCCGGCGCCCCGCGTGACGGTTTTGGATTCGCCGGTGATCATTGACTCGTCGAACTCGGCCTGCCCGTCCTGCACGTTCCCATCCGCCGGCATGCGGGCGCCGGGTCGGACCAGGACCAGGTCGCCCGGGCTCAGCGCGGAAACGGGTACGGTTTCGGTGCCGTCATCCGTGATGCGCTCAGCCTCGTCCGGCAGCAGCGCGGCCAGGGCGTCCAGGGCGCCCTGCGCCGAGCCGAGGGCGCGCATCTCGATCCAGTGGCCCAGCAGCATGATGGCCACCAGCAGCGCCAGCTCCCACCAGAAGTCCAGGTCGAAGCCGCCGATCCCCAGGCTGGTAACCCAGGACGCGGCGAACGCCACCGTGATGGCCATGCCGATCAGCAGCATCATTCCCGGCGCGCGGTCCTTGAGCTCCTGCAGGCCGCCCTTGAGGAAGGGCTGGCCGCCGTAGAGGAAGATGACCGTGCCCAGGACCGGCGGGATCCAGGCGGCTCCGGGGAATTCCGGCGGCATATAGCCCAGGAGGTGGGCCATCATGGGGCTGAAGTAGACCACCGGAACGGCAAGGGCCAGCGTGAGCCAGAACCTGTCCTTGAACATGGCCGTGCTGTGACCGGCATGCTGGCCGTGGCTATGGACCGTATGGTCGTCACCGCCGTGGCCGGTGTGGGTCCCGTGTCCGGCAGCATGGGCCGGGGGGTGGGTCAGCATTCCGCCAACAGGCTGGTTGCTGTCGGGATCCTGATGATGGTGGGCTTCTTGCCGGTTCCCGGTGTTCATGTCAGTTCCAATCCATAGGGGATCATTCCGTGCTGGGGCTGAACGGCTGTGAAGGCGGTGGGGAACACCAGCCGGGACATACCACTTCACTGACAACACCGCCAATATACCCCTAGGGGGTATATTGGTCAAGTGTCCCTATATCATCCTGGCCGGGAGTCCATGTGGTTTCCCGCACTACCTTCTGTTTCCGCGGACGGCCATACTTAATGGGCGAGGACAACGCCGGCCCGCGGGGGGCCGGCCCGTCCAGGGGAGGTAGTCCGGTGGCGGAGCTCAGCGACTTGTACACGTATTCCAGTGTCCTTGGGGACAGTGACAACGACGCCGGGACGTTCCGGTTGGATTTTGGCCCCGAAGGCCCGGCCCTGCAGTGGTCGGATGGAATGTTCCGGCTCCACGGCTACCAGCGCGGCGAGGTGGTTCCCAGTCTGGAACTGCTCTTTGCCCACAAGCACCCGGAGGACCGGGACCGGTGCGAGGAAATCGTCGAGCAGGTGTCCCGCAACGGCGGGTTCTTCTGCATGTATCACCGGATCGTCGATGCCCGGGGCAAGACCCGGCGCGTGCTCACCACAGGCGAGGGATTCCTGGACGGGGACGGGTCGGTGATTGCACTGGAGGGCGTCACGGTGGACCTCAGCCGGACGCTGCAGCGCGAAACCGAACAGGCGGCGCGGGACGCCGTGGCAGGGGCCACGGCCACGCGGACCGTGATCGACCAGGCCCGGGGCATCCTCATGGGCCAGCTGAAACTCGGCTCCGATGAGGCCTTCCGGATGCTGGTCAGCACCAGCAGCCACCGGAACGTCAAGCTGGTGGTGGTGGCAGCGGAACTGGTGCAGCTTGCCAATTCACCGGAGGCGCGGACATACCTGGACCGGGCAGTGCGGGCCATTCAGCTGAACGGCCGGCCCGACCGGGTCGGGGGCCGCCGCGCCGGTTAAGCCCTTCCCGTAGGATGGAGGGAGGTGCGCCGGGAAGTCTGGTCGGCATGGCTTTGTCGAACCCGGATTTAAGGACGCCTGGATGAACTCCACCCCGCCCACCCCCAGCCGGAACAGGTTTTTCGGTTCCACCGTCTTTTCTCGCGGCAGCTACGCCGAGGCCCTCCGCATAGGGGAGATCCTCCGCAAGGAAACCGTGGGCGGTGCCCTCCTGGTCGCAGCTGCGGTCATCGCGCTCATCTGGGCCAACTCCCCGGCGTCGGAGAGCTACTTTGCCCTCCGCGACCTCAAGGTGGGCTACGAGCCGTGGCACCTTGAACTGAGCCTCGGGGCGTGGGCGGCGGACGGCCTGCTGGCCATCTTCTTCTTCCTGGTGGGGCTGGAGCTCAAGCGCGAGTTCGTGGCGGGCGACCTGCGCCAGATCAGCAAGTCGATCGTTCCGGTGGCCGCCGCCGTGGGAGGCGTTGCCGTCCCGGCGGTGATCTACGCCGTCGTCAATCTTGCCAGTCCTGAGACACTGCGCGGCTGGGCCATTCCCACCGCTACCGATATCGCGTTTGCCGTTGCCGTCCTGGCGATCATCGGTTCCCACCTGCCCAGCGCCCTGCGGATCTTCCTGCTGACGCTCGCGGTGGTGGATGACCTGATCGCCATCACCATCATCGCGTTCTTCTACTCCAGCGACATCCAGGTCACGCCCCTGCTGCTGGCGCTCATACCCCTGGCCATTTACGCCTTCCTGGCACAGAAATTCCGCCGGTTCTTTGGCCAGCATGCTCCCGCCGCCTGGCTCGTGTTGCTGCCGCTGGGCGCCGTGACGTGGGCGCTGGTGCACGCCTCCGGCATCCATGCCACCGTGGCCGGGGTGCTCCTGGGCTTCGCCATCCCCGTGATCAGGTCGCAGGCGTCAGGCGGACCCGGGGCAGGTCCCGGGCTGGCTGAAATTTTCGAGCATCGGTTCCGGCCCATTTCCGCCGGTGTGGCCGTTCCGATCTTCGCGTTCTTCTCCGCGGGCGTGGCAGTGGGCGGCTGGGAGGGCCTGGGCAAGGCGTTGGCTGACCCCGTGGCGCTGGGCATCATCCTTGGCCTGGTCCTGGGCAAGCCCATTGGCATCCTGGCCACCACCTGGATCCTGACAAAAGCCACCAGGGCCACCCTGGACAGCTCCTTCAAATGGATCGACGTGTTTGGTGTATCCCTGCTTGCAGGGATCGGGTTCACCGTCTCTCTGCTGGTGGCAGAGCTGAGCTTCGGCCACGGCAGCCTGCACGACGACCACGCCAAGGTGGGCATCCTGGCCGCGTCACTGCTCGCCGCGCTGCTTGCAACCGCCGTGCTGCGCACCCGCAACCGTCAGTACCGGCTCGCCGAAGAACTCGAAAGAGTGGATTCGGACCACGACGGCGTCCCGGACGTCTACCAGGAGCGCACCTGAAGCACGTGAACAGGAAGCGCCGCCGGCTCTAGGCCGTAGCGAGCGGTTTGCCCGGAGCTTTCAGCTTCACGGGAGCCTCGACGTGGCGGATCTCCAGGGCCTCCGGGTCCAGCAGCTTGCGGGTGCCGGTCCGCGCGTCCAGGATCCAGAACAATTCAAGGGCCGGGACGACGTCGGTCACCCGGCCTTTGTGGAAGAGCCTGCCCCGGTGCCACGCCTCGATTTCGTCCCCGATGCGAAGCTGGGCGGTACGTATTCCTTGTGCCTCCATAATGGGCTGCCTCCTGCTGTTGTATCCCCGTAAGCACAGCTTGCCGTGGACAGGTTGCCGGAGTGTTTCGGCGCAGTGTTTTTTCTGTGTCAGCCAGCGGCGCGCGCCTCGGTCAGAAGCTTGTTCGCGTATCCGTGCCCTGAAGGTTCGGATATGCGGACAAGCCTCTGATCCGTCGCAGGGCGCGGCGGGCAGTCAGTCCTCCACGGGGAAGGCGACCGCTTCGCCCACAACCCGCAGGCACAGCTCCATCCCGGGCCGTGCAATCGACGCGTTCCAGTGCCTGATGGTGATCACTTCGCCGCCGCCGGGGTAGCGGTGGTCGGCGTGCTCGGCCACTTCCTGGGGCACGTTCAGTTTCAGCCGGACAGTAGTCTCCGGTCCGAAGTAGTCCGTGTCCACCACAACGCCGCGGATGGGCCCGTCCTCGGCGATGCGGATCTGTTCCGGCCGGAGCATGAGCTGCACCCGTCCCTGGGCCGGGGGCCTGCGCACCGGGATGCCGCCCAGCGAGCAGGTGGCCAGCGACCCTTCCAACCAGGCGTCCAGGATGACGGCATCGCCAAGGAACTCGGCGGTGGCCCGGTCCGCGGGGCGGGTGTACACCACGAACGGGTTGCCGATCTGGGCAAGCTTGCCGCCGCGCATCACGGCCACCTGGTCAGCGAACGAAAGGGCCTCGGCCTGGTCATGCGTCACCAGGATGGTGGTGACCCCGGCCTCGGCCAGGACCTTGGCCACGGCGCGCCGGGTGGCCACGCGGAGGCCGGCGTCCAGGGCGGAGAAGGGTTCGTCCAGGAGCATCAGCTCCGGTTCGCGCGCCAGCGCCCGGGCCAGGGCAACACGCTGCTGCTGGCCCCCGGAGAGCTGATGCGGCCGCCGCTTGGCCATGGACGCGTCCAGCGACACCATTTCCAACAGCTCCGCCACGCGGGCGGCGACGGCACGGCGGCCACCCTCAAGCTTGGCCGGGTTGAGGCCGAAGGCAACGTTCTGGCCGACGGTCAGGTGCGGGAACAGGGCGCCGTCCTGGGCCACGTACCCGATCTGCCGTTTGTGCGCCGGCAGCCACGCGCCTTCGCCGGCCACGAGGGTTCCGTTCAGGGAAATGCTCCCGGTGTCCGGATGTTCAAAGCCGGCGATGAGGCGCAGCAGGGTGGTCTTGCCGGAGCCGGACGGCCCCACGATGGCGGTGGTTCCACCCTTGGCCACGGACAGGTTGACGCCCTTCAGGACCGCCTGTGATCCGAAGTTCTTGGTGACGTCCGTGATCTGCAGGTGGCTGTTGGTGGTTGCCGCCACGGAAGGTGCCACCCGGGGCTCGGGCAGCCGGCGGGTCGATGGTGCTGTCACTGTCCGGCTACTTTCTTGGACTGTTGGAAGAGGAGATAGGTCATGGGTGCGGAAAGCAGGATCATCAGCAGGGCGTAGGGCGCAGCGCCCGCATAATCGATCTCGCTGCTCTTGCTCCAAAACTCGGTGGCCAGGGTCTTGGTGCCGTTGGGGGACAGGAGCAAGGTGGCGGTCAGTTCGTTGGCGATGGCCAGGAACACCAGGGCCGCACCGCCCGCCGCGGCGGGTGCGGTGAGCCGCAGGGTAACGCGGATGAAGGCCGCCAGCGGCGGCTTGCCCAGCGCCTGGGCTGCCTCATCCAGTTCCTTGGGGGCTTGGGCCAGCCCGGCCCGGAGGTTCACCAGGGCCCGGGGGAGGAACAGCAGCACGTACGCGGCCACCAGCACTCCGGCCGTCTGGTAAATCCCGGGCATCACGCGGATGCTGACCGTGACGAACGCCAGCGCCACCACGATGCCCGGCATGGAGCTCGTGACGTAGTTGGACAGTTCCAGGGACTTGCTGAACCAGCCCGGCTTCCGGACCGCAAGGTACGCCATGGGGAAGGCCACCACTACTGTGGCTGCTGCTCCGACCAGCCCGTACCAGAACGTGGCCAGGAGGGCCGGAAGGAACTCGGAGGCCGTCCAGATGTCCGCCCCGCCGGCCACGATCCATTTCAGCACGTAGTACAGAGGGAGGCCGAACGCCAGGGCGGTGAGCGCCAGCAGGAAGACCTGGGCGGGAACCTGGTAGGCGTGCAGCGGCAGCCGCAGTGCCTTCGCCTGCACACCGGAACCAATGCGCGCGTAGCGGGCGGTACCGCGGCTGCGGACCTCCGCCACCAGCAGGAGCAGGCAGAAGAACACCAGCACGCTGGCCAGCATGTTCCCGGCGGCGCCGTTGAAGGTGGACCGGTACTGGGTCATGATCGCGGTGGTGAAGGTATCGAACCGGATCATGGCAAAGGCGCCGTATTCGGCGAGCAGGTGCAGCCCCACCAGCAGTGCCCCGCCCGTCAGGGCAATCCGGAGTTGCGGGAGCACCACCCGGAAGAAGGCCCGCCAGGCGCCCAGCCCCAGGGCGGCGGCGGACTGCTCTATGGCCGGGTCCAGCCTGCTCAGGGTGGCGGCCGCCGGAATGTAGACCAGCGGGAAGTAGGACAGGGTGGAAATGAGGATCCCCGAACCCAGGCCGCCCAGCGACGGCACGGCCGAAACCCAGGCATAGCTGTTGACGAACGCCGGCACGGCCAGCGGCGCGGCCAGCAGTACGGCCCAGACCCGGCGGCCCCGCAGGTTCGTCCGCTCCACCAGCCAGGCGCCCGCCACTCCCAGCAGCAGGCACAGCGGGATGGTGGCTGCCATCAGGAGCAGCGTGTTCACCAGCAGTTCGCCCACGCGGGGCCGCATAATGAGGGCGACGGCGGTATCCCACCCGGTCGCCACCGTCATATAGGCCACGTACCCCAGCGGGACGAGCGAGAAAAGGGCGATCAGCACCGCCAGCACGGACACCGCGGAAACGCCGAAAGGCGGGCGGGGGCTGTTGCCCCTGCCCGCCGTCGTCGTGCTCCGCCTGGCGGGAGCCGATAGATCGGTGGTCACGGAATTAGAGGAGTCCGGCCTGGGTCATCAGGTCGGAGACCTTCTGGGAGTTGAGCTTTGCGGCATCCACCTTGGGGGCCTGCAGGTCCTTGATGGGAACCAGTTTGTCGTTGGCCGGCACGTCGGAGCCGATGGCGTATTCGAAGGAGGTTCCGTTCTTCAGGACTTCCTGCCCCTTCTTGCCGGTGATGAACTTCAGGAATGCCTGCGCAGCGGCCGCGTTCTTGGAGGACTTGAGCACACCGCCGCCGGAGACCGACAGGAACGCGCCCGGATCCTCATTCTTGAAGTAGTACGGCGTGACGTTGTTGGAGTTCTCGCCGGTCTTGGCCTGGTCGCCATAGTAGTAGTAGTGGTAGATCAGCGCGGCGTCGACCTCGCCGGCGTTGACTGCCTTCATGGCGGTGCTGTTGCCCTTGTAGGCCTTGGAGTTGTCCTTCATCGCCTTGAGCCAGTCCGCGGTGGCGGACTCGCCCTTGAGTTCCAGCAGCGCGGAGACGATGGCTTGGAAGTCGGCGCCGGTGGGCGAGGCGGCCCAGCGGCCCTTCCACTCCGGGTTGGCCAGGTCAAGCATGGACTTGGGGAGCTGGTCCTCGGTGACCTTGGTCTTGTTGTACACCAGGACGGTGGACCGGGCCGCGATGCCCGTCCACTTGCCGGTGGACGGCGAGAACTCGGCGGGGACCTGGGCCAGGGTGTCCTTGTTGACGTCGGCGAACAACCCGGCGTTCTCCACCTGCGTCATGGCGGGGGAGTTTTCGGTCAGGAACACGTCGGCGGGGGACGCCTGGCCTTCCTGGATGATCTGGTTGGACATCTCCGTGTCGTCACCCTGGCGCAGGGTCACCTTGATGCCGGTTTCCGCCGTGAAGGCGTCCACCCATTCCTGGGTGAGGCTCTCGTGCTGCGCGTTGTAGACGGTAATCTCGCCGGACGCGGCACCGTTGGAAGCGGCGGAGGAGCTGTCGCCGGCGGGAGTGCCGCCGCCGCAGGCGGTCAGGCCGAGAGCTGCGGTGGCGGCGAGTGCGATGCCTGCCAGCGCGCTGTTGCGGATCTTCATTGAGGCTGCTTTCGTGGGGAAAAGTCTGCGTAAACCTAAGTCCTGATGGGCACCCGAAAAGAGTGCCTATGTCAGGAAACTGTAGGGTAGGCAAACCTAAGCACCAAGCAGGAAAGCGCTTTAAGTGACGAGGTTCACATGAATTACGAAACTATGGCGTGACGTAATTGCTCCTGACCTTGCCGCCGTCCCCGAAAGGTCCGCAGCACGCCCGCGGCACCGAGTCCGGCCAGCAGCACCCATGGCCCCGCCACGACCACCGGATCCATCCATGAGTGGTTCACGTCAACGCGATTCCCGGTTCTCCTGGATGCGAATCCCTTCCCGGGGAGCTCGCTGCCGATCCCGGTTTCGGTCACGGGGTTGTCCGGGCGGAGGGAGGCGAAGGACGCAAGGTGGTTCTCCCAGGCATCCACCCGGTCCGCGGCAATGAGCAGCAGCCAGTGCGCCGCGCGGCCTTCACTGAACCTGCGGTAGGCGTATCGGCGGATGGCGCCGGAGGCCCCCTTGAGCGGGACAGAGGTGCCGAACGCCGGTGTCAGCATCGCGTGCTCGATTGACCGTTCCCGGGGCTGTTCCTCAGGCTGGCGGTCCGGGAACCTCCAGTGCGCTCCGGTTGCGATCCCGGGCTGTTCCCGGGGAAACGAGGGCCGGTCCTTGGGGTCCAGGTCGACGCCCCAGCCTGGGATGCGGGCGCGCAGGGCCACGGAGTCTTCCGGTGTGGCAGACCTTCCTGCCGTGTACGGGGTTGCCGGTTCGGTCATAGGGATGCACTCGGCTTTCAGGCAGTCGCGGAGATGATCAGGGGCTTGACGATGTTGTCCAGCTTCGCCGAGAACAGGTGGTATCCCTCGGCAATGTGCTCCAGCGGGATCCTGTGCGTCACCAGGTCGCTGGGCTTCAGGTACCCGTTCCGGATGTGCTCGAACAGGCGCGGCCACTGCCGTTTCACGGGGCACTGGTTCATCCGCAGCGTCAGGCCCTTGTTCACGGCATCACCGAATTTCACGGCGCTGAAGATGGGCCCGTAGGCGCCCACCACCGATACCGTTCCGCCCTTGCGGACCGAGTCGATGGCCCAGTTCAGTGCCACCGGGGAGCCGCCTTGCAGTTTCAGCTTGGACGCCGTGACGTGCTGCAGGAAGTTTCCGTCCGCCTCGGCCCCCACAGCATCAATGACGACGTCGGCGCCCAGGAAGTCGGTTTCCTTCTTCAGGTGCACCACGATGTCGTCGTACTCGGCAAAGTTGAACGTCTCGGCGTGGGCGAAGCTTCGGGCCTTGTCCAGCCGGTAGTCCAGATGGTCGACGACGACCACACGGCCGGCGCCCATCAGCCATGCAGACTTCGCTGCGAAAAGCCCCACCGGGCCGGCGCCGAACACCACCACGGTGTCACCTTCCACAATGTCGCCTAACTGGGCACCGAAGTAGCCCGTGGGCAGGGCGTCGGTGAGCAGCACGGCGTCCTCTTCATCCATCCAGTCCGGGATCCTGCTGGGCCCCACGTCCGCGAACGGCACCCGCGCGAACTCAGCCTGGCCGCCGTCGTACCCTCCGCAGGTGTGCGAGTAGCCGTAGATGCCGCCCACCGCCGTAGCGTTCGGGTTGACGTTGTGGCAGTTGGAGTAGAGGCCGCGGGAGCAGAACCAGCACGAGCCGCAATAGACGTTGAACGGGACCATGACGCGGTCCCCGGGAATCAGGTTCTGCACTGAGGAACCCACCTGGTGCACCACCCCCACGAATTCGTGGCCGAACGTGGTGCCCACCCGGGTGTCCGGCATCATGCCGTGGTATAGGTGAAGGTCCGAGCCGCAGATCGCGCCGGTGGTCACCCGGACAATCGCGTCATTGGGATGCTCGATCTTTGGAATGTCTTTTTCTTCAACCCGGATCTTGTACGGGCCGCGGTACACCATAGCTCGCATTCGCGCCGCCTCTGTGTGTGGCCGGCGGTGGGTGTGCTCCCGGGAGGAGCCGCCCCGTTGCTTGAGGTCCACCGCAATGTTCACAGGCTTCCATCAGCCGGGTAAGAGGTCAAGGGCGGGCGCTGCCCGGAGACGGGCAGCGCCGGCGTTTGTGCTGGAATAGCGGAGCCGCGGGCCTATTTGTTCGGGTTGGGGTCGTGGAGGTCGTGCTCGCCGATATCCGCAGCGCCCAGGAGCCCTTCCGCCGGGGCATCCTCGGACGGATGGACCCTGACGCTCAGCTCCGGATGATGCAGGTCCAGTGCCGGACGCTCGGAACGGATGCGGGGCAGGGACGTGAAGTTGTGGCGGGGCGGCGGGCAGGACGTGGCCCACTCGAGCGAGGCACCAAAGCCCCAGGGGTCGTCCACCGTGACCTTCTTCCCGGCCCGCCACGTGATGTAGACGTTCCAGAAGAACGGGATCAGTGAGGCGCCCAGGAGGTAGGAACCGACGGTGGAGAACTGGTTCATCCAGGTGAAGTTGTCCTCCGGCATGTAGTCCGCATACCGGCGGGGCATGCCCAGGACGCCAAGCCAGTGCTGGATCAGGAACGTGGCGTGGAAGCCCAGGAAGAGCATCCAGAAGTGGATCTTGCCCAGGCGCTCGTTGAGCATGGTCCCGGTGAACTTGGGCCACCAGAAGTAGAAGCCGGCGAACATGGCGAACACCACGGTGCCGAAGACCACGTAGTGGAAATGCGCCACTACGAAGTACGAGTCCGAAACGTGGAAGTCCATGGGGGGCGAGGCCAGGATGATGCCCGTCAGGCCGCCAAAGAGGAACGTGGCCAGGAATCCCATGCTCCACAGCATGGGCGTCTCGAACGTCAGGGACCCGCCCCACATGGTGCCGATCCAGTTGAAAAACTTCACGCCGGTGGGCACTGCGATGAGCATGGTCATGAACGCGAAGAACGGAAGGAACACCGCTCCCGTGACGTACATGTGATGGGCCCAGACCGTCACCGACAGCGCCGCAATGGCGATGGTGGCGTACACGATGCCCTTGTAGCCGAACAACGGCTTGCGGCTGAAGACGGGGAAGATCTCCGAGACGATGCCGAAGAACGGCAACGCGATGATGTACACCTCGGGGTGGCCGAAGAACCAGAACAGGTGCTGCCACAGGATGGCGCCGCCGTTCGCGGGGTCGAAGATGTGGGCGCCGAACTTCCGGTCCGCGCCGAGGGCGAACAGGGCCGCGGCCAGGGGCGGGAAGGCCATGAGGACCAGGATCGCCGTGACCAGGGTGTTCCAGGTGAAGATGGGCATCCGCCACATGGTGAGCCCCGGCGCGCGCATGCAGATGATGGTGGTGATGAAGTTGACCGAGCCCAGGATGGTCCCGAACCCCGACAGCGCCAGGCCGAAGACCCACAGGTCGCCGCCGATGCCTGGGGTGAAGGTCGTATTGTTTAGCGGTGCGTAGGCGAACCAGCCGAACGAGGCGGCGCCCTGCGGGGTGATGAACCCGGAGACCGCGATGGTGGAACCGAACAGGAAGAACCAGAACGCCAGCGCGTTCAAGCGCGGGAACGCCACGTCCGGGGCGCCGATCTGCAGCGGCATGATCACGTTGGCGAACCCGGCGAAGAGCGGGGTGGCGAACATCAGCAGCATGATGGTGCCGTGCATGGTGAACAACTGGTTGTACTGTTCCTTGGTCTGCAGGATCTGCATGCCGGGTTCGAAGAGCTCGGCACGGATCAGCAGGGCCATCACACCCCCGGCGCAGAAGAACACGAACGACGCGATCAGGTACATGTACCCGATGGTCTTGTGGTCGGTGGAAGTGATCCAGTTGACCACGATGGTGCCCTTGGAACGCCGGACCACTGCCGGCGCAGCCGTGGCCGCGGTTCCGCCCATTCTCTGGCCTGTGGTGGTCATGACCTGCCGTCCTTTACTCTGCTGGTTCCAAGACCTGTGGTTCAGGGGCCGACAACGGCTGCCGGTCGAAGTCGGTGCCCAAGTTGCCGGTGTTTCCCTTCGCCTTCAGGTCGGCGATGTGGCTGTCATAATCCTGCTGGCTGACCACCCGGACCTTGAAAAGCATCTCGGAGTGGTATTCGCCGCACAGTTCGGCGCACTTGCCCATGTATTCGCCGATACGGTTTGGGGTGATGCTGATGTAGGGGTTGTACTGTTCGTGCCCCGGGTACAGGTCGCGTTTCTGCAGGAAATCCACCACCCAGAAGGAATGCTGCACATCGCGGGACTGCAGGTGCAGCTCCACTTTCTTCCCGACCGGAAGGTACAGCGTGGGTAGCCGGTCCGGCGTTCCGTAGTCCCCGGTCAGGTGGGCCTGCTGGCCGGCATCCTCGTGGACCTGTTCCTTAACGTAGTTGAAATCCCAGGACCACTGTTTGCCGAACACGTCGATCACGACGTCCGGGTTCGGGTAGCGTTCGTCGATGGCCCGCTGCTCCCGGTCGGTAAAGACGAACAGCACGCCGATAACGATCAGGGGGATGGCCAGGTAGAACACTTCCAGTGGAAGGTTGTAGCTCAGCTGGGCCGGGAATCCCACCGTGTTCTTCCTGCGCCGGTACGCCACCATGACCCAGATCATCAGGCCCCAGGTGATGACGCCCACAACAAGTGCCGCGATCCATGAGTTGACCCATAGGTCAGTGATCAGCTCGGTGTTGTTGGTGGTGTCGCGTGCTCCGGGCAGGAAGCCGCGCGAAACGAGGTCGGAGCAGGAGGTCAGGGCCGGCAAGGCGGCGAGCACCACGGTTGCGGCGGCGATGCGCCGCATTCTCCGGTTCTTGAACGGTTTTATACCCATTCCTGGTCCCTCCGGCTGCTCCAGAGACCCAACTGCCTGAGCCCACCACCGGCATCGGAGCCGACGGGTTGTGTGCCCACAGTAACGCGGGGTGGATGCTATGGGAAGGGGTTTTGGGCGGCGGGACAAGCGGGCTCCGCCGGCGGATTGGCAAGGGCGGCTGCGGTTACCGGCCGGCCCAGACAGACACCGCCCCGGAGTGGCCGGTCACGATGGTTTGGTACACCAGGAAGATTCCGGCCAGAACGCCAACCACCGAGGTGGCCGGGACCAGCCAGCGGGACTCGAGGATCACCCGCAGGCCGCGGAAGGCGGGCCTGCGGGTGAGGAGCGACGGGAAGGCGGCGGCGATCTGCACGGCGACAGCCACCAGGAAGAGCACGGTGACATAGCGCAGGAAGCTGCCCTGGTGGCCGTGCTCCTCAATGAGCTGGGACGCCGGCCTGGCCTTCTCCAGCTGTTCGCCGGCTTCCGCCGTGAGGACGGACAAGGGGACCAGCAGCAAGGCCAGGACGGCCAGCGGCCACGCCAGGAAGCGCCTGGAGCGTCGGACCAGGGCGAAGGCCACCGCGGCAATGCCGGCCAGTGGGCCCAGCACCACCACGCCGTGGATCAACAGGATGTGGGCCGGAAGGCCGGCGATCTCCAGCAAGGGATACTCCGATCAGTGGGGGACGCTCTGCCGTGTACGGTCAGTGTCGCACGGCGGGAGGGCGAATCAGGCGACCCCGGTGGTACCCAGCAGGCTCCCCACCCCGAACGTGAAGGCCATGGCCAGGGCCCCGCCCACCACCAGCCGGATGGTTGCCTTGCGTTTGGAGCTTCCGCCGATCTTGGCGCTGACGGTGCCGGTCAGTGCGAGCGCCAGGATGACGGCGCCGAAGGTCACCGGGATGCGGGCTTCTGCCGGCGGGAAAATGATGGCCAGCATGGGCAGCACGGCGCCGACCGTAAACGCGATCGCGGAGGCGATGGCGGCATGCCACGGGCTGGCCACTTCCTCCTCGTCGATGTTCAGCTCGGCGGCCAGGTGGGCTTTCAGTGCATCCTTTGCCGTCAGTTCTTCGGCCACTGTCCTGGCCGTGGCTTCACTAAGACCCTTGGCCTGGTAGATGTGGGCAAGTTCAGCCAGCTCGCCGTCGGGATCGTCCCGAAGCTCCTGGCGTTCCTTTTCGATCAATGCCCGCTGGCTGTCGCTCTGGCTGCTCACGGACACGTATTCGCCCAGGGCCATGGACACGGCTCCGCCCACCACCGCGGCGGTGCCTGCCACCAGGATGGGCGAAATCTGGTTGGTCACGCCCGCCACACCCACCACGGTTGCCGCTACGGAGACGATGCCGTCATTGGCGCCGAGGACCCCGGCGCGCAGCCAGTTCAGGCGCGCCGCGAGGCTGCTGTCGTGGGGTTCGTTGTGGGTGAGCTTGAGGGTTTCAGACATGCTGGCAGTAAAGCACCGCAGAGGGGGCGGTGCCACGAAGGTTTGCATCCCCTAACAGAGCACCAGCGTGGCCGCGCCCGCCCCTGGTCGCCGGTCCTCAGGCGACGGCGGGATAGCTGCTAAGGATGTAGTCTGCCGCGGCCGGCCCTGTCATGCGCAGCCGGGAGTCCCGGATGTCCACGCCGCAACGCAGCATTCCGGCCCGGAAGGCCTGGTCGGGCTTGGGAGTGATGCCGTGCAGCGCTGCCCAGCTGACGTAGAGACCATAGAGGCAGTCGGGGCCCAGGGGTGAATCGCCGGACGGATCGGGTGTTGTGGCTTCGTTCAGGAATTGCTGGAAATGGGAGGCAGACATGTGCTGGCTCTTTCACTCTTGCATAATGCTGCCGTTGGGCTACAGCAGCTACTCCCGCTGGCCTTTGCAGAAGAGCCGGGGAGGGCGGGCGTGTTGCCCGTCACACGTCAAATCTACCTGCGGGTAGCTCGGAAGTACAGGTGGTGCCCGCCAGGAAGCGCGAACTGCTTCCCACGCAATACTAAGGGTGCTTATTATAAATATCCCTTGAGGAACCGGGCGCTGGCCATCGTCTCCAACGTGGTCTGCAAGGGAGCAGGGGAGAGGGGACGACGACGATGGACACCTACGGCAATGATGGCACCGGCGGCGCCGGTGCAGGCATGCGCACCTTCGGGATCGAGGAGGAGCTGCTCCTGGTCGATCCGGCGAAGGGGGAGGCCGTGCCTATGGCTGGAGAACTCTTGAACCTCTACGTGCGCCCGTTCGAGGCCGGAGCCGGCCCCGTTCTCACGGCCGAGTTCCAGCAGGAGATGATCGAGGTGGTCACCCCGCCGCACGCCACCCTCGCTGGGCTGCAACAGGACATCATTGCCGGGCGGGCCATTGCCCACCAGGCAGCGGAGGATGTGGGGGTCAGGGTGGCTGCGCTGGGCACCTCGCCGCTCCCGGCAAACCCGCACCCGGTTCAGCTGCGGCGGTTCAAGGCCATGACCGAGGAATACGGCCTCACGGCCCGCGAACAGCTCACCTGCGGCTGCCATATCCACGTTTCAGTGGAATCGGCGGAGGAAGCCGTCGCGGTGCTGGACAGGATGCGGATCTGGCTGCCGGTGCTCATTGCGCTCAGCGCCAACTCACCCTTCTGGCATGGCCAGGACACCGGCTATGCCAGCTACCGCGCGCAGGTGTGGAACCGGTGGCCCTCCGCCGGGCCGCTGGACATCCTTGGCACCCCGGACGCCTACCACCAGCTGGTGCATGACATGGTGAGCACCGGCGTCGCCCTTGATGAAGGGATGGTCTACTTCGACGCACGCCTCTCCCGGCACTATCCAACAGTGGAGATCCGGGTGGCTGACGTGTGCCTGCGGCCGGAGAACACCGTGCTGCTGGCGGGCATCGCCCGGGGCCTGGTGGAAACCGCGGCCCGGGAGTGGCGGGAGGGCGCCGAACCCGTATCCGTCCCGTCGGCCCTGCTCCGGCTGGCCGCCTGGAAAGCCAGCCGCTGGGGCCTGCGCGGCGAGTTGCTGGATCCGCGCACGCACCGCCCGGCGCCCGCGCTCGCCGTCGTCAATGCACTGCTGAACCACGTGCACCAGGCACTGGTGGACATGGGGGACCTGCAGCGCGTGGAGGAACAGGTGGACAGGCTGCTCGCCGAAGGCACCGGTGCGGTCCGGCAGATGGAAGTGCTGCACCGAACGGGGGACCTGGAGCGGGTGGTGGAGGACGCGGCAGACTGCACGGTCTCCGCGTCGCAGGCCTAACAGGTCCCAGGCCTAGTAGGTGGTGGCATTGGGAATGATCAGCGGGGGCCGCGGCGCCTGATTGAAGTCGAAGGCGTTGGTGAGGTCGCCCAGGAGCGGGTTGTTTTCGCGGACATCCGGGCGGTTGTCCGGCCTGCCGTCCGTGGCGGGATCGATCCGTTCACCGCCGAGGAAATCGTCCTCGATGAACTTGAAGTAGGCGTCCTGGCTCAGGACCTGGTGGTCGATGTACCCCTTCTTCGCGTAGGGGCTGATGACGAGGGCCGGGACCCGCAGGCCGTAGCCGTTGTTGTCCACCTCGGGCGGCTGGACGTGGTCGTAGAACCCGCCCCAGTCGTCCCAGTTGAGGAAGATGGCTGTGCTGTTCCAGTCCGGGCCGCTCATGATGGCGTTGACCAGCCCTGCAACGTACTGCTGCCCGGTGCTGATTTTGGCCGGGGGATGTTCGCTGACCTCATCGGTGGGTGCCACCCAGGTGACGGCGGGAAGCCTGCCCTGCCGGGCGTCGTCGTAGAGGCCGCTCAGGGGTTTGATGTTGCCTTGCTCGCCGTCCTCGGTGACGGTGTCGAAGTACGGCAGCGGGTTCCACCGGCCCGGCGTTTCGGCGTCCTGCTTCACGGGTGCGCAGGTGGCGGCGTCGTTGCGGCAGTCGGGCTCGGTGCCGCCGAACACGTAATAGGCCCAGGACACGGAGTGTTTGTGGAGCAGGTAGGTCAGGTCGGTCCAGGAGTAGTTGGGCCCTTTCAGGCTCTTCGCCGCTTCGGCCAGCTTGTCCTTGAGCGCGGGCGGCAGGTCCGCGGCCTGGACCGCGGTTTTGCAGGTGGAGTACGAATCGGTGCGCTTGCAGCCGGCCGAGACAACCTGTCCCGTCTGGGTGGCCAGATCCAGGCCAAGCCCGGCGGCCTGGAGTGCCGTGCGGCAGGGCTGCGGGTCCGGGTTTGGCTGGCATTTGCCGATCAGGCTGGCCTCGAATTCCGCTTTCTCTGGTTCATTCTCAACACCGTCAAGCGCGTTGATGCACGACGACGGGTCTCCGGTCTTGGAACATCTGGCCGACCATTCGGAGACCATGTACAGGTGCGCCTGGAGGCTTCCCGCGGCGGCGGAGGTGAACATGTGGTCCTGCAGGACAAAGTTGTCGGCGTAGGTCCAATAGGTCGGCAACTGGTTCCGGTCGTGGTAGCCCATGACGTCGGTGCGCCTGGTCTTGTACTTGCAGTCGGTGGCATCCGGCTCGCAGTGGGCAATGCCCTTCTCCGCCTGGGCCACAAATCCGTCCATGGCCCCGTTGTTGATGTCTGCGGTCGCGTCTGCCGGGCTGTGCGGGCCGCCGTCGTTGCTGTCCGACGAGTCCAGGTAGGGTGAAACACAGCCTCCCCTCCCCGGAGCCGGAAGGCAGGCCACCGGATTGCCGTCCTTCATGGGAATGCCTTCGGCGCCCGGGTAGGTGCCGAAGTAGCTGTCGAAGGACCGGTTCTCCTGGGTGATGATCACGACGTGCTTGATCTTGGCGATCCCGGCGGTCCCGGCGTCCCCGGGCCAGACCCGGGGAATGGCGACGGCGAGGACCACCAAGGCCACCACCGTCACGGAGGCGGCCAGGGCGGTCCGCCGCTGGTGGAGTCCGGGCAGCCGCACCTTAGTACCCCGACCGGAAAACATCATCGCCGAAGGTCTTCACGCCGGGCTCGCCGGCCAGTCCAAGCCGCGGGAGGTGGAAGAGATCCTCGATGGTGGCCAGCAGGCTGTAGTGGTTGTAGGGCCGGTCCGAGGTGGCCCCGGCGTTGCTGAACGGGGACAGGACCAGGGCTCCCACTCTGCCCCCGGCGGCGCCGCCGGCGGGGCTCCCGGAGTCTCCCTGGGCCGGGCCGGTGGTGTCGCCCTCGGTCTCATCGAAGGTGATGACCAGCATGCCGTCCTGCTGGTACGCGGGGGACGACAGGATGGCTGGAATGTGGTCCTTGAGCCACGCGTCCGCCGCTTTCAGGCCCCCGCGCGTACCGTCGGCGCAGGTGTCGTCGTGCCCGTCATGGCAAAGGTTGGGCGTGATGTAGGAAAGGTTCGGGGTGGTGCCGACGGAATTCAGGTCATCCGTGAGTGCCGAAAGGTTCACCACGTCCTTGTCGCAGTCCGGAGAATCGGTGATGGACTGGAAATAGACAAAGGGGTCGTGGTGGGTGGAGTACATGTCATCCGCGGTGGCCCGGATGTGGTTGTCGGGTTCACCGAGGGCCGGGTGTTCGCAGGGCTGCGGCATGTCCTCCATGTAGCCCTTCCACGTCTTGCCCTGGGCGGTCAGCTGCCCCGCCAGGGTCTGGGCCTGGTCAGGGTAAACGCAGCCGGTTCCCTGCAGGGCGCCTTCCCCGTCGGTGCCCGTGGCGTTGAACCGCGTATAGGTGCGGCAGTCCTGCTCCGTACTGTCGTTGGGCCGCTGGCCGGAGATCTGTGCCAGGTAGTTGGGCAGGGAATTGTGGGCGATGCCGTAGTAGTCCTCCAGCAGCACCCCTTGCTTCCGGAGCGTTCCGGACAGGTACGGGGCGGACGAGTTGTCACCCCACACCGAGTCGTAGCTCTTGTTCTCGAGGTTGATGACGAAGATGTGGCCGGGGCGCCCGGCGGCATCAGCCGCGGCAGCGTTGGGCGTTACGCCGCCGCCTGGGACTGGCGCCCCGCTGGGTGTGGCGCTTGGCGTGGCACTGGACGTGGCGCCCGGGGGCTGGGCGGCCGTGCTTTGGGCCGGGGCCGTGTTGTGGGCCTGGGCAGGAGCCGCCGGAATGGACTGGCAGGCTGCCAGCGAGGGCATCAGCAGCAGCGGCAGCAGGAGTAAACAGGGCCTGTGCCACCGGCGGCCGCTGGATCGGGGAGCTGAATTCTGCTTCATGCCCGGCCTCTTTTGTTCGTCACTGATGATCCTGCCGACGGGACTGTGGACGGTCCCGGCCGGCAGGTGGTCGCACCCCAGCGATGCCGCCACTCTTGCATATGGACGCCACTTTTTGCAGGGGCAACAGCTGTGAGTTGGCCGTGAATCGGAGTCTCGTCCACCTCTGGGCCCGCCTAGGTCTTTCAGCCCTAGAAGGCGGCAGGCGCCAGGCGTTGACTTGGACTGCGGGCGGAAAACGCCCTCCGGGAACGGAAAGCGCAAGGCTTGCCGGCCGGAAGTGAAAGGAAAATACAGTGAAAAAGTGGTATCGGTGGCAGGACTACGTAACGGTCGCCGCCGGTCTCTTCACCGCGATTGCGGTCCTGTGGACGCGGCAGCAGAACATGTCCACCACGTTCATGCTCCTCTTCGGCGGACTCCTGATCATCAGCGGCATCATCAACCTGGCCATGCCCGGAACACCGGTCATGGAATATGCCCAGGCCGTCCTTGCCGCCCTGCTGGTCCTCTCGCCGTGGCTGGGCTCCTACACCGGCGCAACCGGCGCTGCGTGGACATCCTGGATCGCGGGGGGAGTCGCGCTGGTGGTCACCGCCGTGGCCATTAAGCCAAGCACTGACGCCCACCGCAATCTCCGGATTTCGCACTAGCGGAGGCATCCGCCATGACCGAAGTACTGCGGTACGAAGTCGGTTCCGGGACCGTGCTGGTTGAAGCTGCCGACGGCAGCTACGGGGTGGATCATCCCGCCCGCAACGAACAAGGGATCCTGGACACGGGCAGGAGGCTGGAAGATGCACTCGCCAGCGTCCGCCCGGCCGCGCGGGCCGCACTGGAGGCCATGGCGGAGCTGACCCCCGAAAAGATCGAAATCGAATTAGGCGTGAAGCTTGCAGGGGCCGTGATCGCCAAGAGAAGTTCCGACGCCCATTTCGTCCTCCGCATGTCCTGGACTCCGGCGGCAGCAGACCTCCCCGGGGAAGAAACACACGGTGGGTGAGGGGCGTGGCTGGGTTTCATGACAGATTCGACGCAGGCCGGCGGCTGGGCAAACGGCTCGCGGGCCTGCGCGGACAGGATGTTGTGGTGCTGGGCCTGCCCCGGGGCGGCGTCCCGGTGGCGTTCGAGGTGGCCAGGGCCCTCGATGCCCCGCTTGATGTGATCGTGGTGCGAAAACTGGGGGTCCCGTTCCAGCCCGAGGTGGCCATGGGGGCCATTGGCGAAGGCAAGGTCCGTGTCCTGGATCCCCGCACCATCAGCGCGGCCCGTGTGTCGCAGGAGGACCTGCAACAGGTTGAACAGCAGGAACGGGCCGTCCTGGAAAGCAGGGTGGCACGGCTCCGCAAAGGCCGGCACCCGGTGGACCTCACCGGCCGGACTGTGGTCATTGTCGATGACGGCATCGCCACCGGTTCCACGGCCAGGGTGGCGTGTCAGGTGGCCCGGCAACTCGGGGCGGCCAAAGTGGTCCTTGCCGTTCCGGTTGCCCCCGCCCGCGCCATCGTGGAACTGAAGGAGCCGGACGACGTCGTCTGCCTTCTCTCACCGCAGGACTTCAAAGCGGTGGGCTATTACTACCATGACTTCTCGCCCACCGATGACCGCGAGGTGGTGCAGCTGCTCGATGCCGCTGCCTCCGCAGCACACCACACCGGCGGGGGAGGTGCAGACGGGAG
This sequence comes from Paenarthrobacter sp. 22069, assembly GCF_052046035.1. NCBI lineage: Bacteria > Bacillati > Actinomycetota > Actinomycetes > Micrococcales > Micrococcaceae > Paenarthrobacter > Paenarthrobacter sp. 22069. The sequence continues at coordinate 201,548 of NZ_JBQEQF010000003.1, forward strand.
CCTGCAGGAGGACCTGGAAATACCTGTGGGAGGGGTGGCGCTGCATGCCAGCCTTTACCTGCCCGCCAGGTGTGACGGCACGGTCCTCTTCGCCCACGGCAGCGGCAGCAGCCGGCACAGCCCGCGCAACAGGTTCGTCGCTTCGGTCCTGCACGGAGCAGGCCTGGGGACACTGCTCCTTGATCTGCTCACACCGGAGGAGGAGGTCAACCGGGCCAACGTGTTCGACATCGGCCTGCTGGGCCAGCGGCTTTCCTCGGCAACCCACTGGCTGGAAGCACGGCACGACGGGTCCCTGGGACGGGTGGGCTACTTCGGTGCCAGCACCGGAGCCGGTGCCGCCCTGTGGGCCGCCGCCGAACCCGGCGCGCAGGTTGCCGCCGTCGTGTCCCGGGGCGGCCGGCCGGACCTGGCCGCTCCACGGCTCGCCGCCGTGAAGGCCCCCACCCTCCTGATCGTGGGCGGCGCCGACACCCAGGTGCTGGCCCTCAACCGACAGGCCATGGAAAGCATGCAGGCCCACACCCATCTGGAAATCGTCCCCGGAGCAACGCATCTTTTCGAGGAGCCCGGCACCCTGGCCACGGTGGCCAGCCTGGCCGCTGACTGGTTCCGGCACTACCTCCTCCCCTTACCGGTACGACGGTCCGTGCCGGAGGCCATGACATGGACCAGGGAAGCACCGTGACCACGGGCGCAGGGTCGGCGCGCTGGCCTGCCATCGCCAAGGACGTGGCGGCGTTACCGGTCCAGCCGCACCTGCTGGATTACGGTGCGGCGTGCCGGGAGTTCACCTGGGACCAGGCGCGGCAGGCCCTTGCGGGGCTGCCCGGCGGCCGCGGGCTGAACATCGCCTACGAGGCAGTGGACCGCCATGTGGCGGAAGGCCGGGGGAGCGCGGAGGCGCTGCGGTTTGTCGAGGCCGACGGCGGCGTCCGCTCCCTGAGCTACGGAAACCTTGCGGAGCAGTCAGGCAGGTTCGCGGCAGTGCTGCGGGCACTGGGAGTAGGGCGCGGCGAGCGCGTTTTCTCACTCCTTGGCCGCAGCCCGGAGCTCTATGTTGCCGTCCTGGGTACGTTCAGGAACGGAAGCGTCTTCTGCCCGCTCTTTTCCGCCTTCGGCCCCGAACCGGTGCGGCAGCGCCTGCACCTTGGGACCGGTCGGGTGCTGGTGACCGCCAAGGCGCTCTACCGCAAGAAGGTGGCTCCGGTGCGGGACGCGCTTCCCGAACTCCGCCATGTCCTGCTGGTGGACGCTGACGGCAGCCCCGAACCCGGAACCCTGGATCTGGCCCAACTCCTGTCGCAGTCACCCCCGCCGGACGATACGGGACCCGGGGAGGACATCGCGGACACCCAGCCCGAAGACATGGCCCTGCTGCACTTCACCAGCGGCACCACCGGCACGCCGAAAGGCGCCATCCACGTCCACGACGCCGTGGCCGCGCACTACGCCACCGGCCGCTTCGCGCTGGACCTGCACCCGGGCGACATCTACTGGTGCACCGCCGACCCCGGCTGGGTGACGGGCATGTCCTACGGCATCATCGCCCCGCTGGTGCACGGGGTCACCGCCATCGTGGACGAAGAGGAACTGGACGCTGACCGCTGGTACCGCATCCTCGCGGAGCAGCACGTCACCGTCTGGTACACCGCCCCCACGGCCCTGCGGATGCTCATGAAGGCGGGTGCGGAGCGCGCGGCCGGCCATGACCTTTCCGCGCTGCGCTTCATCGCCAGCGTGGGGGAACCGTTGAATCCCGAGGCAGTGGTGTGGGGGCGGGACGTCCTGGGCCTTCCGGTGCATGACAACTGGTGGCAGACCGAGACCGGCGGGATCATGATCGCCAACTATGCCGCCATGGACATCCGCCCCGGCTCCATGGGCCGCCCGCTGCCCGGCATTCAGGCGGCCCTGGTGGCGCGCGACGCCGACGGAAACGCCATCGTCAAGGACGGCCAGGCCGTGCTGGTCACGGAACCGGACACCATGGGCGAGCTGGCCCTGCGTCCCGGCTGGCCGTCAATGTTCCGCGGCTACCTCAACGAGGAGGAGCGGTACCGGCGCTGCTTCGCCGGCGGCTGGTACCTCACCGGCGACCTGGCAAAGCGCGACGGCGACGGCTACTTCTGGTTCATTGGCCGCGGTGACGACGTGATCAAGTCATCCGGCCACCTGATCGGTCCCTTCGAAGTGGAAAGCTGCCTCATGGAGCACCCGGCCGTGGCGGAGGCCGGCGTGATCGGGGTCCCTGACCCGGTGGCCGGGCAAGTGGTCAAGGCGTTCGTGGAGCTTAAGCCGGGCCGTGAACCCACCGCGGAGCTGCAGCTGGAGATCATCGGCTTCGCGCGGAAACGGCTGGGCGCCGCCGTCGCCCCCCGGCTCCTCGATTTCACCATCGCCCTGCCCAAGACGCGCAGCGGCAAGATCCTCCGGCGGCTCCTGAAATCCCGCGAGCTCGGGCTGCCGGAGGGCGATACGTCAACGCTGGAATCACCGGCGCCCCAGGAGACGGCATTGAAGGACCAGCCATGAGCACAAGCAGGAACCGGCCATGAGCTCCCTCAAGAACCAGCGAGTCCCCAATCCGGAGCACGGACTGCACCTGCTGCGGCAGATGCTGCGGGTGCGCCGGCTGGAGGAGAAGTGCATCGAGCTCTACAGCGCCGCCAAGATCCGCGGCTTCCTGCACGTCTACATCGGCGAGGAGGCCGTGGCGGCAGGGGTCATGGAAGCCCTGGCGCCGGAGGACGCGGTGGTTGCCACGTACCGTGAACACGGGCATGCGCTCCTGCGCGGCGTCTCGGCAGGGGCCATTCTCGCCGAAATGTACGGCCATGCCGAGGGCTGCTGCCGAGGCCGCGGCGGGTCCATGCACCTCTTTGACGCCGCCACCCGCTTCTACGGCGGCAACGCGATCGTGGCCGGCGGCCTGCCACTCGCCGTCGGTTTGGCGCTCGCGGACCGGATGTCCGGGCGGCAGCGGGTGACGGTCTGCTTCTTCGGTGAAGGGGCCGTGGCCGAAGGCGAGTTCCACGAGAGCATGAACCTGGCCGCGCTGTGGCAGCTTCCGGTGCTGTTTTGCTGCGAGAACAACCTGTATGCCATGGGCACCGCGCTGGGGCGCTCCGAATCGCAGACGGACATCGCGCTGAAGGCTGCCGGGTACGAGATCTCCGCCTGGGCGGTGGACGGCATGGACGTGTTCGCGGTGGAGGAGGCGGCCCGGCGCGCGGTGGACGCCGTCCGCTCCGGCGGCGGCCCCCACTTCCTGGAACTGCGTACCTACCGCTTCCGCGCCCACTCCATGTTCGACCCGGAGCTGTACCGGGAGAAGTCCGAGGTGGTGCAGTGGATGGAACGGGACCCCATCAGCCTGCTGCAGGGTGCCATGCAGGCCGCGGGGCAGCTGCCCGAGAAGGACTGGACCGATCTCCAGGCTGACGTGGACGCCGAGATCAGCACCGCGGTGGGATTCGCGGAGAACGGCACGCCCGAGCCGGTGTCCGAGCTGACCCGGTTCGTCTACAGCGATCCTGCCGGCGACGCGTATGAAGCAGAAGAGCCGGCAGGCCCCGCCGCGGCGGCCAGCGGCGGAAAACCAAGGGAAGACGGGGCTGCACGATGAAGACCACTTACCGCGAAGCCATGCGCGCGGCCCTCCGCGACGCGATGCAGCGCGACGAACGGGTGTTCCTCATGGGCGAGGACGTGGGCCGGTACGGCGGCAGTTTTGCCGTGAGCCTGGGCCTGCTGGAGGAGTTCGGGCCGGAGCGGATCCGCGATACCCCGCTGTCCGAATCCGGCTTCGTCGGTGCGGGGATCGGGGCGGCGCTGGGCGGGATGCGGCCCGTCGTCGAAATCATGACGGTCAACTTCAGCCTGCTGGCGCTGGACCAGATCATCAACAACGCCGCCACCCTGCTGCACATGTCCGGCGGGCAGTTCAACGTGCCCATCGTCATCCGGATGACCACCGGCGCCGGCCGCCAGTTGGGGGCCCAGCACTCGCACAGCCTGGAGGGCTGGTACGCGCATATCCCGGGCCTGCGCATCCTGGCCCCCGCCACCCTTGCCGACGCCCGCGGCATGCTGTGGACGGCGCTGCAGGACCCGGACCCGGTGCTGATTTTCGAGCACGGCTCCCTGTACAACGTGGCGGGGGAGCTCGACGACGACGCCGGCGCCGTGGACATCAACAGGTCAGCGGTCCTGCGGCACGGGGACGCCCTGACGCTGATCACCTACGGCGGCACCCTGCCCCTCGTGCTCGAAGCGGCCGAACAGCTGGCCGCCGCGGGCATCGATGCCGACGTCATCGACCTGCGCACCCTGCGCCCGCTGGATGGCCACACCATCATCGACAGCGTGGCCAGGACGCACCGGGCCGTGGTGGTGGACGAGGGCTGGCGCAGCGGAAGCATCTCCGCCGAGATCGCGGCCCGGATCTGCGAGCAGGCCTTCTTCGACCTGGACGCCCCGGTGGAGCGGGTGTGCAGCCTGGAGGTGCCCGTCCCGTACGCCAAGCACCTGGAACAGGCTGCGCTGCCGTCGGTGGAACGGGTCATGGCCGCCGGCCGAAGGGCCGTGGGCGCCGATGGCTGAGTTCCGGATGCCGTCCCTGGGCGCGGACATGGAGCACGGCAAAGTGGTGGAGTGGCTGGTCAAGACCGGGGACTACATCCACAAGGGCGACCTGGTGGCGGCCGTGGACACGGACAAGACCGTGATGGACATCGAGTCGTTCCAGGAAGGCGTGGTGGCCGAGTTCCTGGTGGACATCGGCGACACGGTGGAGGTGGGCACCCCGATCGCCCGGATTACCGCCACCCCGGCCGAACTCCCGCCGCCGGCGAGAATCCCGCCACCGGAACCGGAGGCGGGCACCAAGGTCCCGCCGCCGGTCCGGCACCTTGCGCACACCTTGGGGGTCGACGTCGGACGCATCAGCGGGAGCGGTCCCGGCGGCGAGGTGACCAGGGCCGACGTCGAACGCGCCGCCGCTGCGTCCGCCACCCAAACCGGGCCTGCTCCTGTGACGGGTGCGCACGTGCAGGCGGAAGGCGCAGCCCACCGGGTGCGGTCCTCGCCGCTGGCCCGCCGGCTGGCGGCGGAGCTCGGCGTCGACCTGCAGGCCATCGCGGGAACGGGTCCCGGCGGTGCCGTGACGGAGGAGGACGTGCTTGCCGCGGTGCCTCCCCGGGAACGGGCGCCCAGGGAACAAGTACCCGGCGAACCTGCGGCGGAGGAACCGGCGGAAGCATCGCCGTCGGAAGCCCCAGTTGCGGAACCGCCGCACGAAGCCGCGGAAGCGCGACCGCGCGGCAGGAGGGACACCGGCGGCAAGGCGGAAAGCCTGCGGCAGGCGATTGGCGCGCTGATGTCCCGGTCCAAGAAGGAGATCCCGCACTACTACCTCTCCACCACCCTTGACCTAGCGGCGGCGATGGCCTGGATGCAGGCCGCGAACCAACAGCGACCGGTCTCCTCCCGGCTGGTGCCGTCCGCCCTGCTGCTGAAGGCCACCGCGCTCGCGGCCAGGGAAGTGCCGGACATGAACGGCTTTTTCATAAACGGCGCCTTCCAAACCAGCAACGCGGTGCACCTGGGCGTGGCGGTGGCCCTGCGGCACGGCGGCCTGGTGGCCCCGGCCCTGCACGACGCCGACACCCTGACGCTCGACGAGCTCATGGACCAGCTGCGCGACCTGGTGGGCCGTGCCAGGGCGGGCCGGCTGCAGCGTGCGGAGATGGCCGACCCCACCATCACCGTGACCAACCTGGGCGATCTCGGCGTCGAAAGCGTGTACGGGGTGATCTACCCGCCGCAGGTGGCCATGGTGGGCTTCGGCAAGGTCCTCGAACAGCCGTGGGCGCACAACGGGATGCTTGGCATCCGGCACGCGGCCATCGCCACGCTGTCCGCGGACCACCGGGTGAGCGACGGGCTGCGCGGCGGCCGCTTCCTGGCCCGCATCGATGAACTCCTGCAAGCGCCGGAGGAACTGTGAGACCTACGTGAGCGAGGAGGAGCCGTGAACCAACAGGACGCACGCCAGGCGGTGGAGGCGGCGATCGGAAAAGTAGCGCCCGACGTCGAGCCCGAAGACCTGGAAGGCACCGCCAGGCTGCGCCAGGACCTGGAACTGGACTCGCTGGATTTCCTCCGCCTGGTGGAGGTCATTGCGGAGTCGACGGGGGTGGACATTCCTGAAGCGGACTATCCCGCGGTGGCCACCGTTGACGGGCTCGTCACGTACCTCGCCGGTCATGGATAAAGCGCTGCCCTACACCGCGGCGTGGTCGTTGCCGCGCATCCGGACCGCCACCACGGCACCGGAAGCCGCGGTGAGGACCGCGACGGCGGCAACGGCGGCGGGGATGCCGTAAAGGTCGGCCAGGACACCGGAGAGGAGGGCACCCACGGCGAATCCGCCGTCGCGCCACAACCGGTACACGCCCACGGAGCGCGCCCGCCAGGCCGGGTGCGCGACATCGCCGATGGCGGCCAGCAGGGTGGGGTAAACCAGGGCGGTGCCCAGGCCCAGCACGACGGCGGCGGCGAGCCAGGGCCCGAAGCTGTGGGCGGTGGCGGTGATGCCCAGCGCCACGGCCTGGACCAGCATGCCGGCCGTGATGAACCATTTGCGGCCCCAGCGGTCGGACGCGGCGCCGGTGGCCAGCTGGGCGGCACCCCAGGCCGCGGGGTAGGCGGCGGCCAGGATGCCGATCTGGTTAAGGCTCAGCCCGGCGCCGGCGAACAGGACGGGAAAGAGGCCCCAGGCAAGGCCGTCGTTGAGGTTGTTGACCAGGCCCGCCTGGCTGGCTGCCGAGAGGGAGCGGTCCTTGAAACTGGTGAGGGTGAATACCTGGCCGGTGGTGAGGCCGGCATGGGCGCTGCTGGAGGCGGCGTGCTGGGTGGCCTCCGTTTTGGCGTGCTGGTGGGTTTCCCGGACGGCCAGGACCGTCAGTCCCAGGCCGAGGGCGATGTAGGCGGCTCCGAGCAGGAAAGGGGCGGGCCGGAGTCCGAAGGACGTTGCCAGGTAGCCGGTGGCCAACGCGGTGGCGGCCACGCCCAGATAGCCCGCGGCCTCGTTGAAGCCCATGGCCAGCCCCCGCTGCCTGGGGCCCACCAGGTCCATTTTCATGATGACGGCGGTGGACCAGGTGAGGCCCTGGCTGACGCCCAGCAGCACGTTGGCAGCGACGATCCAACCCCAGGACGGGCCGAAGATGAGCATGAGCGGCACGGGAACCGCGGCCAGCCATCCTGCAACGAGGACCGGTTTCCGGCCATACCGGTCTGAGAGTGTGCCAGCGAAGTAGTTCATCGCGGCCTTGGAAAGGCCAAAGGCCAGGATGTATGTCAGCGCGCCGGTGTACAGGTCCAGGTGGAATTCCCGGCTGGCCAGCAGGGGCAGGACGGTGCGTTCCTGGCCCAGGGTGCCGCCCACCAGTGCATTGACGGCAACCAGCAGCATGAACTGCGCCAGGTTCTGCCGCAGGCCCAGCATGCGACCGGCTCGACCGGCCGCATGGGGAAGCGTTCTGCCCGGCATTGGTGGCTCCGTTCCTGGCGGTGGATAGGGGGACATAGAGATGGCCCGGGCGTGTGGGGGCACGCCCGGGCCGGTAGCCCGGGCAGGAGGGGGGTCCTGCCCGGGCGGTCTTGGGGTGGCAGGTCCGGTTAGACCGCGGGGACGCTGTTCCGCCAGGCGTTCCACGCGGCGTAGCTGCCGTCGAGTTCGACGACGTCGTACCCGGCACGGCGCAGGGCGCTGGCGGCTACGGAGTTCCGCACGCCGGACTGGCAGTAGGACACGATGGTTCCACCGATGGGCAGCTCGTCCAGGTGCCACATGACCCGGCCACCGCTGAGCTGGTACGCACCCGGGACGTGCCCGGCCTTGTGCTCCGTCTTGTTGCGGACGTCCAGGACCATGGCGGCGTCGAACCCGTCGAGTTCCTCAGGCTGGATCAGCTTGGGGGTGAAGGTGGGCAGCCCCTCGATGCCGGTCAGGTAGCCGGCAACGTTGTCGATGCCCACGCGGACCAGGTGGTCCCGCATGTCCTGGGCCTGCTCCTGGTCCTTGGCCAGGAGCACCAGCGGGTTCTTGTCCGTTTCCGGGTTGACCACCCAGGCGCCGTAGCTGGCCACTGACTTGCCGGCCGGAACGTTCAGGGAGCGGACCACCGTGCCCTGGTGGACTTCGCCGTTGGAGCGGGTGTCGATGAACGTCAGGGTGTCCTCTGCCAGGCCCTGGGCCACGACGGCGGTGTCCAGTTCCTGCAGCGGGGCACGCTCGCCCATGACGGCCGGGCCTTCACGGTTCTCGCGCTTCATGCGGCCGAAGTAGCCGTGGGCGTCGGGCTGGCCATCCAGGAGCTCGTCGATGAAGCCCTGCTCGTCATTGGCGGCCAGGTAGGGGCCCCACCAGGCGTAGAGGCGTTCGTAGCCCACCGTGGAGGACGGGATGGCACCCAGGGCCTTGCCGCACGCGCTGCCGGCGCCGTGGGCGGGGTGGACCTGGACGTAGTCCGGCAGGGTGAGGAGCTTGTCGCGGAGGCTGGCGAAGAGCTGCCTGGCGCCCTCGAAACGCGTGTCCACGCCGCCGGCTGCCTCGTCCAGCAGGTCCGGCCGGCCCAGGTCGCCGGAGAACACGAAGTCCCCGGAGAGCAGGTAGCCGGGCTTGTCGCTGAATGCGCCGTCGGTGACCAGGAAGGACAGGTGCTCCGGGGTGTGCCCGGGGGTGTGGACTGCCTTGATGTTGATGTTGCCCAGGGTGATGGTGTCGCCGTCGTACAGCCGCTCGCCCTCGAACTCATACTGCCAGTCCGGGCCGCCTTCGCCGGAGACGTAGATCTTGGCGCCGGTGGCGGCGGCGAGTTCGCGGCTGCCGGAGAGGTAGTCGGCGTGGATGTGGGTCTCGGTGACGGCCACGATCTTCATGCCGTTCTTCGCGGCCAGGTCCTGGTAGACGGCGATGTCGCGGCGGCCGTCCACCACGATGGCTTCGCCCTTGGCCTGGCAGCCGATCAGGTAGCTGGCCTGGGCGAGGTCTTCGTCGTAAATGCGCTCGATAAGCATCTGGTGATCTCCTTCAGTTGAAAGGGGATTGGAAGGTTGTTCTGCATTCAGTAGAGATACCCCCCGGGGTATCCAGCAAGGGTACTGCGGCCTAGGCGTTCAGGGGATGGACGTCATGTTTGTGGCGGCGGCAGGGCCTAGGTGGTGGGCAGTCCGGCGCGGGTCCAGGCGGTCATGCCGCCGGCCATGGTGTCCGCTTTGTAGTCAACGCCGTTGAGGGCATCGGCGACGGCGGCGCTGCGGTTGCCGCTGCGGCATACGGCAATCACGGGCACGGCGGGGTCGAGCTCGCCCAGGCGGGCCTGGAGCTGGCCCATGGGGATGTGGAGGGCGCCGGGGATCATGCCTTCGGCGACTTCGAAGTCCTCGCGGACGTCGAGGATCCGGGCGGTGGAGCGGCGCTGTTCGGTTTCGGTAATGGTGATTTCAGCCATGGTGGTTCTCCTTCGAAGTGGTTCTTGGCTGGAGCTGATGCTGCTGTTGCTAGCGGACGGGTTCGCCGGCCTGGCGCCAGGCGGCCATGCCGCCGCGCACCGAGTAGGCGTCGTAGCCTTTGGCGGCGAGGAGCCGGGCTGCGGAGGCGGAGCGGACGCCGGAGGCGCAGAGGGCGATCACCGGACGGGCCTTCTGGATCCCGGCAGTGCTGGTCTGCAGCCGGTCCAGGGGGACATGTTTGGCCTGCGGCGCCCGGCCGGTCCGCCATTCCTGGGCTGACCTGACGTCGATGAGCGTGGCCCCGGAACCCAGGAGTTCCTTGGCCTGGGCCACGGAAATCGTCTTGTAGGGCTTGCTGAAGGCCTGCTTGAGGGAATCGATCAGTCCCATGGTGTTCTCCTCTGTGGATAGGTCAGGCGGTGACCGTGCCGGCGGTGACCCACGCCGCGACGGCGAAGATGAGGACCGCGAACGAGATGCGGATGTGTTTGTCGTGCAGGCGGCGGGCAAGCCGGGCGGCAACTATCGATCCCACGATCGCCGGAATAGCGAACGCCAGGGTGGTGCCCCAGTCGATGCTGAAGCCGGCGGCGTGGGCGCTGAACCCGGCGGCCGAGTTGACCACGATGATGGCCAGGGATGTTCCCACCGCCTGCTTCATGCGCAGGCCCAGGAAGATGGTCAGCGCGGGGGTGATGAGGAAGCCGCCGCCCACGCCCAGCAATCCGGTAAGGAACCCGACCAGCAGGCCCGCTCCCACGGCCTTGGGGGCGCAGGACCGGAATGCCCGGTTCGGCCCGGTGCTGCAGGACCCCTCGCTTTCGCGGGGCTTGCTGAGCATCCGGATGCCCGCGGCCACCATGATCACGGCGAAGGCCAGCATCAGGATGTTCGGGTCGAGCAGTTTGCCCACGGCCGCACCGGCCCAGGCTGCCGGGATGCCGGCACCTCCCACCAGGGCGATCACGGGCCAGTTCAGGCCTTCCCGCAACCTGGGGAGCAGTGCTGCCAGCGAGGAGATTCCCACCACCAGCAACGAAGTGGGAATGGCCTGGGCGGGGCTCATGCCCACGCCGTACACCAGGGCGGGAACGGCGATGATGGACCCGCCGCCGCCCACTATGCCCAGTACGACGCCGACGACGAGCCCCAGACCCAGGGCCGGGATCATGCCGCCGCGCCCTCTTCAGCCTGCTGCACGGGAAGCTGCAGGATGGCGCTTTCGCGGGTGGGCTCCTTGGCGGTCTTGTTCCACGGCATGGCAGACAGGGCCTTGCCCATGGCGCAGGTGTTGGTTGCGGCCGAGAACGTCAGTCCGGTGCCGATGGCGCCGGCCAGCATGCGGACCTTGGGGGAGACAAACTTGCCGCCGGCCAGGCCGAGCATCACCAGGGAGCCCGCGGCCAGGCGGACCTGCCGCTCCAGGTCCCAGCGGTCCTTGCCCTTGACTACGTCGCCACCGGCGGCGGCGTAGCCGGGAACCCCGCAGGTGAGCACGTAGGCGGTGTCCAGGCCAACGGTGGCCATTCGCTGGCGGGCCTGCTCGGCGCGGATGCCGGACTGGCAGACCAGGACAACGCGGGAACCCAGCCGGGCGGCGAGCTCGTCGGTGTGCTCGGAGAGCAGTGGAAGCGGCACGTTGTAGGAGCCGCGGATGTGCATGGTTTCGAATTCAGCGGCAGAGCGCACGTCGATCACCACAAGATCCTGATGTTCCTTGATCCAGGACTGGAGGGCTTCAGGGGCGAGTGCGGTAACGGCTGTTGCCTTGGAGGGGGATGTCATGAGTGGCCTCTCGGAAAGGGTCAGAGTGGATACCCCACCGAGTATGGCAGATACCCCCGGGGGTACGCAAAACACCCGTGGGGGTATATAGTTGGGCGCAGCAACCATCGATGGAGAATCCCTTATGGAACTGAACCCAACCGAACTCACGCCCGTGATCAACCGCCTCAAGCGGGCACAGGGCCAGCTCGCCGCCGTGACCCGCATGCTGGAGGAAGGCAGGGACTGCAAGGACGTCGTCACCCAGCTGGCCGCCGTCTCCAAGGCCCTTGACCGTGCAGGCTTCGCCATCATCGCCACCGGCCTGGAACAGTGCATCGTCCAGAAGGACGGAACCATGGACCGGAAAGACCTGGAGAAGCTCTTCCTTTCCCTCGCCTGACCGGCGCAGCCCAACGCCGGACCTGACGCAACCTTCAAGGAGTGCCATGACCTATACCCTGGCCACCACCGTTCCCTTGCCGTGGGCTGAAGCGGTGGAGCGAACCCGCGAGGCCCTTGCCGCCCAGGGCTTCGGGATCCTGACGGAAATCAACGTCCGGTCCACCTTCGAAGCCAAGCTCGGTACCGAAGCCGCGGACGCCGTCGGGGATTACATCATCCTGGGCGCCTGCAACCCCGCCCTTGCCAGCCGTGCCCTCGCCGCCGAGCCCCAAATGGGCGCCCTGCTGCCGTGCAACGTGGTGGTGCGCCGGAAGGCCGGCGCCGCCGGGACCACGGTTGAGGCCATCGACCCCCAAGCCATGGTGCAGCTCAGCGACGCCCCTGCCGTTAAGGACGTGGCGGACGACGCCGGCACGCGCCTGCGCGCGGCCCTCGCCGGCCTGGGCGGACGGCCGGAGTAAACGGGCCCGGAACTGCCGGGGGGCGGCATCCGGCGGTAGTGCCTGCAGCGCCGTTGTGGTCTACTGCTCAGTAGCCTGACCATTCTGTTGCAGCGACCAAAGGGAGCTCCCGCCGATGTCCGACCCCCTGGTGATTGTTTTCGACGTCAACGAGACACTGTCCAACATGGCACCGCTCGGCGAAGCGTTCGCCGGGGCCGGGGCGCCCAAAGAGCTTGCCAAGCTGTGGTTTGCCACGCTCCTGCGGGACGGGTTCGCCCTCACCGCCAGCGGAGGCAAGGAGGCCTTCGCCGCCATCGGCGCGGACGCCCTCCACACCCTGCTGGCAGCCGAAGGCATCTCCGGGGACCAGGACGCCGCCGTCGAACGCATCATGGCCGCCATGCAGAACCTTTCCCTGCACCCCGATGTTCCTGGCGGCGTCCGTGCGCTGGCCGCCGCCGGGCACCGGCTGATTACCCTGACCAACGGCGCGGCCGCCAACACGGACAGGCTGTTCGTCGCCGGCGGCATCAGGGACCACTTCGAGCTGCTTCTCTCCGTGGACGATGCCCCGGCATGGAAACCCGCAAAGGCAGCGTATGAATACGCGGCAACATCGGCCGGAACAGAGCCCTCCAACATGCTGCTGGTCGCCGTGCACCCCTGGGACATCCACGGGGCAGCCAAGGCCGGACTCCGGACCGCGTGGATCAACCGCACCGGCGCCCGCTACCCCTCCTATTTCCAGTCCCCCGAAATTGCGGTCGGCGCCCTGACGGAGCTGCCCCGGGCCCTCGCCCGGTAGCTCCCGGACGCCCTCGCCGCAGCCAACCTCGAGCACCTGGCTATAGGGCGGTAGATCCCACCCGGACAGGGGCCGGAAGCCCGGCACGGTGGCGCCGTTCAAGGTCGACCACGTCACGGCCGAAGGAGAACGCCAGCAGCACCAGTGCCACCGCCGGGGCCGCGGCAACAACAATGGCCGGGGCAGCCGGGACCAGTGCGGCCAGCAGCGCGAACGGCTGGAAGGCCCCGATCACCTTGCGTGAAGCGCTCGGCGGAAGCTGCGCGCGGAGGTGGGGCCGGACCAGCCCGGCAGCCACGAACGCGTAGTACATGGCCCCGATGCCCAGCGTCCACGGCCCCGCCACAGGAGCCGCCGCGACGGACAGCACCAACACCAGGGCGGCGTCCGTCGCGGCATCAAAACGTGCCCCGGCCTCTGACGCGGTTCCGGTGCGCCGCGCCACGGCACCGTCCACGCCGTCCATCAGGAAGGCTGCGCCGCCCAGGACCGGAACGAGGACGCCCGGCTGGTCCCCGGCAAAAATCGCCGGGACCGCCACGGCCGCGCACAGTCCCATCAGGACAGCGCGGAGCAGCGTGACCCGGTCGGCGGGAGTTGAAAAGCGGGGGATACGGCGCAGGACGGATACGACGGCGGCCCCGGTCACCACCGCGCCCGCACCGATGCCCGCCACTTGGGGGAGCACGCCCCACGGGAGCAGGGAAGACAGCCACAGGGCCGGCACGGCGTAGGCGGCAAGGGCGGCCGCTGCGTCCGGCATGGCGCGGTCAGCTGCATTCACGCGGCACCTCCACCGGCCTGCCGCCCACGGCGCGGGTGATCTTCACCGCCGGCGCCGTCCGGCCGCGAAGGCCGTGGCGCCGTCGGACTTTCCCCTTCGGCGCGCGCGGACCAGGCCGGCGAGCGCCAGGAGCGCTCCGACCCCTTCAGCGACGGCGCTGAGGGACTTGGAGAAGAACCAGACAGGATCGTACATGGCAGGGATCGGCCCGATCGCCGGAATGTCCACATACCTGTACAGTACGACGGCGGCGAACGCGCTGAAGGCCACCACCAGGGCCACGGCATAGGCCGCGCTGCTGCCGCGGATGAGGACGTACAGGCCGGCCACGAAGGCGGCAGCCGCTTCCAGCAGGAACAGCGTGCCCTGGCTGATGGTGCCCGGCTGCGCAGCCTGGTAGCCCGGAGCCAGGAACAGATGAACGCCGGCGTCGATGAACAGCGCCAGGGCGGTAAGTAATCGTAGAGCCACGCTTATGTATACGCCTGAAGTTTCCTCCCGGTTCACCCTGGCCCCTTATATCTGCGGGTTATCTGGGGAATATTTAGGGGGATCCGTAGTCTTGCGCCTGTAGCGGGCAGCGAAGCCTGCGGCCCTACGAGCAAGGAGAACTGTGATGACCCTTCCCAAGGAAATTTCGTCCGGCACCTGGACCCTGGACATGTCCCACAGCGAGATCGGCTTCACCGTCCGCCATGCCGGGATCAGCAAGGTCCGCGGCCGTTTCACCGATGCCCAGGCCGAAGCGCATGTGGGGCAGTCGCTGGCGGACTCCTCCGTGCGTGCCACGGTCTCCACTGCCAGCTTCGATTCCGGCGACGCCAACCGTGACGCGCACGTGAAGGGCGCCGATTTCTTCGACGTGGAGAAGTACCCGGAAATGACCTTCCGCGGCACCCACATCGAGGGCGACGGCGAGGACTACACACTCACTGGTGACCTGACCATCAAGGACGTCACCCGGCCCGTGGAACTGGAGGTGGAGTTCACCGGCGTGGCCGTGGATCCCTTCGGCGCCACCCGCGCAGGTTTCTCCGCCGAAGCCGAGATCAGCCGCAAGGACTTCGGGCTGACCTGGAACGCGGCGCTGGAGGCCGGCGGCGTGCTGGTCAGCGACAAGGTGAAGATCAACCTGGAGGCAGCGCTGGTGAAGCAGGGCTAGGCCGGGAACGGTGCGGCAGCGGCTTCCGGCGGGTCAGAACATGTAGTAGCGGATGTACAGATAGGGCAGGCAGACTTTAAGGTCGTCAGCTCGCATTGCTGCTCCTTTCGGTGTCAAGGTCCGGGCCCCTGCCAGGCCCCGCGGGAGCGGCCGCGTGCAGGCCCCGCGGTCGGCCTGCCCTCGTCCACATCCAATAAAAAATGCCGGCCACCACCAGGGCGGCGGCTACGCTGGCCAGTGGAAGCCCGCGCAGGAGGTTCACCACCAGGGTGAAGGCCACGATGAGCACGCCCGCGCAATTCATGGCGAAATAGCCGCGGCGGCCCTCCCGGTGCGAAAAGACCGCCATCGAAGCCAGGCCTGCCAGGAAGCTCATGAAGACGGCCACCGCATAGAACAGCACCAGTGTCTGCTCGCTTCCGCCGGCAGCGGCGCCCAGCACCGCGGCGAGGACTGCGAACAGCAGGGTGCCCCGGGTGGGCGCGTGGCGGGAGTTCGTCCGCCCGAGCAGCCCGGGAAGCGCGCCGCCGTCGTCCTCCTTTCCGTCCTTTCCGCGGGCCAGGGCCTTCAGGAGCCCGGGGCCTGCCTGGAAGGACGAGGACGCGGCGGAGAGCAGCAGCAAACCTGTCACCAGCTGGAACACGGCGAACAAAGCCGGGGGCGCGGCGTGCCGGGCCAGCTCCGCGATCTGCGTGCTCTCACCCGCCGGGATCCCGATGCCCAGCTGTGCCACCTCGGCCGCCAGGCCCAGCGTCAGGGTCTCCACAATGCCGAGCGTCAGCCACAGGGTCAGCCGCCCGAAACGCCGCCGCCCGTCGTCATCCAGTTCGTCCAGCTCCGCGATGGCCGTGGACGGTGCCTCCACGCCGGTGGCCAGGGCCATGGCCACCGGGAAGGCCAGAATGACGGGCACGATGCCGGCCGCCCCGCCGGACGCCCCGCCTGCTTGCGCGGCAGGTGACGCGCCAGCGGCGGAACCGGACGGCTCCGCGAAAAGTCCAAACACCAGGACTGCGGCGGCGGTGACAACGAACGCAAGAGTCAGGGCAGCGAACACCATCCTGCCCAGGTGCCCCAGCAAAGTCACGCCGGCCACCAGGCAGGCAAGCCCGACGGCGATCAATGTGCGCCACGGCGCCAGAGCGGGGAAGAAGGCGATGGCTGCCGAAGCCGCGGCGGCCACGCTGATGGCAATGGTCAGCGTGAAATCCACCACCAGGGCGCCCACGGGCAGGAACGCCCAGCCGTCGCCGAAGGCTTCTGCCGTGGCGGCGGGGGCGCCGCCGCCGCGCGGATACCGGGCGATGATCTGCCGATAGTTCAGCACGATCAGGGCGATGATCCCCACCACCAGCCCCATGGTGGCAACCAGCAGGTCAAGGTCGCCGTGCAGCGCACGCAGCGCCGCCTCCACGGCGTAGGCCACCGAGGAGACGGGGTCGGCCATCACCGCGAAGGCGAAAGCCACCAGGAGCGCGGGCCGCGAGCGCACCAGGCCGGATCCCCTGTCAGGCACGGCCCGCTTTTTCTTCCGTGCCCGCCGGGGGCCGGCCGGCGAACCGGCGGGCGATGACCACGTCCGTGGACGAGTGGGCCAGGATGGAGAGCACGATCACCAGGGCCACCAGATGGTAGACCTCGTCAGCCCGCGCGATTCCGGATTCCAGGATGATCAGCCCGTACACCACCGAGGCGAAGCCTTTGGGCCCGAACCACATGGCCGCGGCCTGCTCGCCCATGGACAGTTTGGCCCCGAGGAAGGACACCAGGAGGGCCAGCGGCCGGGCCACCACCAAGGCCAGCACAGCGAAGATCCAGCCGGCAAACGGAATCTCCGTGAAGAGGAACGTCGGCGTGATCAAGGCCCCGAACACCATGATCGCCGCCAGCTTGAGCAGCTCCGTGACCAGTTCGCCGAACTGCTCAAACTCGTGCCGGAGACCCGGGCCAATCGTGGCCACCGTGATGCCGGCCGCGAAGGCACCCAGGAACAGATTGGTGTGGCTCGCCTCGCAGATCGCCAGCACCAGGAGCCCGATGGAGACCGCCAGCAGGGGCTGCAGTGACCTGATGGCCTGCAGGAAGGAAAGCTTCTCGAGGGAGAGGACGACGACGGGCACCACCACCCCGACCGCGATGCCCAGGACGATTTCGAACACCAGCTGCTCCCCGCGGGCGTCGCTCCCGCCGGCGGCGGCCAGCAGGACGAGGACGATGGGCAGGGCCAGGCCGTCGTTGACCCCGGATTCGACGTTCAGCAGGTGCCGCAGCCGGCCGGGCACCTCTTCCCGGCCCACGATCGCTGCGGCAAACACGGGGTCGGTAGGTGCGAGGATGGCGCCGAGGAGGAAGGATTCCAGCCAAGGCAGCCCGGCGACGAAATGCGCGAACAGGGCGGTGAGCACGAGGGTCAGCGGCAGGCCCAGCAGGAGGGCGCGCCCGGGCAGCCGCCAGGCAGCCCGCAGGTCCCGGTAGCCGACGCGCATCCCGTCCGTGAAGAGGACCGAGAACAGGGCAAGCTCGGCCAGCCCGCCCACGATGGGATCCCCCGTGGATACGGTAATGAAGCCCAGGGCGCCGGGGCCCAGCAGGAACCCGCCTACCAGGAAGAGCACCGCGGTGGACAGCACGGTGCGGTGGGCGCGCTCGGAGATGAGCACGCCGATCAGCAGCAGGACGGCGAAGGACAGCAGCAGGGCGGTTTGTGTGGCCATGGTCACCGGGGGAGTAGGCGGGCGATGAGATTGCGGGTGGTAAGTCCGGAGCGGGTTGCGGGGACCAGCAGGCCGGCTCCCAGCCGGTAACCGCGCTGCCGGGAAGCGGACAGCCTGCGGTGGCGGGCTTCGTACCGGCGCAGCGCGGCTACGGGATCCCCGGGGGTTTCCGCCAGGGCCGCGGCGAGGGTGGCTGCACCGATCATGGCCATGCTGGAGCCGTCACCGAACAGGGATACGCACGAGGCCGCGTCTCCCAGCAGGGCCACCCGCCCTTTGGACCATGCCGGCAACCGGACCTGGCTGACAGTATCGAAGTACAGGTCCTCCGCGCCCTCAACCTGCCCCCGCAGGTCCGGCAGCTCCGGAACGGCCCAGTCGTAGCGGGTGTAGGCGGCCAAAACCAGTTCCCGCTGTGCACGGGGGTCCCGGTATTCAGCGCCCGGGTGCCGGGGACCGTGGAAGATGAACCCGGCGCCGGCAGTTCCCCGGACCGGGTGGATGGTCAACGACAGGCCGGGCCGGTTGTACATCAGCACGGTTCCGGGGTCCGCCGCCGGGCGGCCAAGGGACAGTGTGGCGATGTACAGGCCCAGCGGCCGGACGAAGGTGTCCTCCGGGCCGAAGGCCAGGGCCCGGACCGTGGAGTGCAGTCCGTCTGCCCCCACCACCAGGTCGAACCGGCGCGGTGCGGCATGCTCAAAAGAAACGTCCACGCCGGCGTCGTCAGCCTGCAGGTCCGCCACGGAGTCGCCGAACAGGAACTCGGTGCCGTCCCGGGCGGCGTCGCAGAGGATAGACGCGAGGTCGGCGCGGGGGATCTCGACGTCGTCGCCGCGCGGGCGGCCCAGCCGTGATGGCCCAATCCTGCGGCCGGACGGAGTCACGAACGTCAGGCCGGGAGCGCGGGTGGCGGCTTTCTGGAGACGCGGCAGGATGCCCATCTGCCGGGCAATTGCCGTGGCCTTTCCGTGGACGTCCACCGGGCTTCCGCTGGACCGAAGACCCCGGGCCCGCTCCACCACGGTGGGCCTGAACCCATGGCGGCCCAGCCAGAAAGCAAGCGTTGGTCCGGCGATCCCGGCCCCGCAGATGAGTGCTGTTGGCTGTCCCACAGGGCCCAGCGTAATCGCAACCTGGTGAAATGGGCCGCCTATCCGATGACCGGCCGCTCCTCGGGGAGCTGGAAAAGGCGTGGCCGCGAGGACAGGGCCAGGGAGGAGGCAACAGTGATGGTTCCGATGCGGCCGGTGAACATGAGGATCATGAGGACCCACTGGGCGTCCGGGGGCAGGTTCGGCGTGATGCCGGTGCTGAGGCCCACGGTGGCGAAGGCGGAAACGCTCTCGAAGAGCACCTTGTCCAGGGGGTCGTCGGTGAACATGAGCAGGAGCAGGGTGCCGGCCATCACCGCCGCCACGCCCAGCAGTGCCACGGACAGGGCCTGCCGCTGGGAGGAAGAGCTGATGGACCGGTGTGCGACGGTGACGTCGTCACGGCCGCGCACTTCGTTCCAGATGGCGAAGAACAGCACCAGGAAGGTGGTGACCTTGATGCCGCCGGCGGTTCCGGCGCTGCCGCCGCCGATAAACATGAGGATGTCGGTCATCAGCAGCGTTTCGGCTTCCGCGGCCCCATAGTCAATGCTATTGAACCCTGCCGTACGGGGGAAAACGGTGCCCGCCAGGCTTGCGAGGATCTTCCCGCCCACCGGCATGGGACCCAGGGTTTGTTCGCGGTTCCACTCGAACGCGGCGAAGAGCGCTGCGCCCGCAGCGAGGAGAAAGAGGCTGCCGTAGATGGTCAGGCGCATGTGGACCGTCCAGTCCTTTATCCTGACCCCGCCCTGCAGGAGGGAAATAAGCACGGGGAACCCGAGTCCACCGGCCATGATGGCAGCGCAAATCGGGATGATGATCCAGGGGTCGCCGGCAACGCCGATGAGGTTGTCGCTGTACAGGGCGAAGCCGGCATTGTTGAAGGCGGAGACTGCGTGGAAGACGCCGTGCCACAAGGCGCTCAACGGATTGTGGTCGTAGCTGACCCAGAAGCGGGCGGTGAGGATCGCGGCGGTGCCGGCCTCGAACAGGACCATGATCCTGGCCACGGCGAAAAGCACGGAGCGGACGTCGCCGAAGTTCAGGGTATGCGTCTCGGACTGTGCGACCAGTTGGCCGCGAAGGCCGATGGTCTTCCGCACCAGGAGCGCCAGCAGCGTTGCCAGGGTCATGATCCCGAACCCGCCCACCTGGATGAGCCCCATGATCACGCCCTGGCCGAACGGCGTCCAGAACGTGGCGGTGTCCACGGTTGCCAGGCCCGTGACGCAGACCGCCGAGACCGAGGTGAACATTGCCGTCAGGAAGGGCTCCGGCTGTTCGGTCCGGTGCGCGGCCGGAAGCATCAGCAGCCCGGCGCCCACAATGATCACCACCAGGAAGGCCAGGGGCACCAGCCGGACGGGGTGCAGCAGTACCCGGCTGACCTGCGTGCCGCCGCCGGGCCTTCCGGGGAGGTCGGGGAGTCTGCCGGCACGGGTTCTGCGTCGAGCCAGTCTGGTCGGTTGTTCCACAGGCCTCAGCGTAGTGCAGCGGCAGGCGGGCTTACAGCGCTCCGGGCCGTACCTTTACGTTCCCCAGCGAGCGGATCAGGGCCACGGCGGTGATGGACCCCGCGGCCATGATGGACGCCAGCACCACCACCTGGAACCGACCTGCTTCCAGCGGGGCGGCGCCGCCGAAGATGGCGCCCACAAACGCACCGGGCAGGGTGACCAGGCCCGTGGTCTTGGTCTGGTCTGTGGACGGAATCAGCGCCGAATGCACGGCCTGCCGCGCCTGGATCACCGTGGCCTGGCGGGGCGTGGCCCCCAGCGCCAGCCAGCCCTCCACCTGGTCCCACTGCTCCACCACCGCCTCGAAGAAACGGCGGCCGGCAAGGGTGGCGATGGTCATGGAGTTGCCGATCACGATCCCGCCCACCGCCAGCACGTAGCGCGGCGTGAACTCTATGGCACCCGACCCGAACACGACGGCGAGGGTCACCAGGATCCCGGCGGCCATGGTCACTGCCACCAGGGCGAAGCGGCGCCAGGACCAGGTGAGGCGCCGGGTGGCCGTCACGGATGCCACGCTGAACATGACCAGCAGGGCCGCGCCCACCCACAGCGGGCTGGTGATGACGCCGCCCAGCACCAGGCTGATGGCCGCCAGCTGGGCGGCGCCGCGGAGGATCGCCAGGGCAGGTGAGAGGTACGACGGCGTACGCGAGCCCCACAGCAGGCCCACCGTGAGTGCCGCCAGGATGGCAACGGCCACCAGGGTGGGCAGCAGGACGGCGGGGGCTGGCATGCCGCCAGCTTAGCCGCGGGGTGAAGGTTTCCCGGGAGGGTTTAGGAGCTGTTGTCGGAAATTGCCGAGCTCACCGCGGTGGGATTCATCGTAGCCCCGCGCACAGACAGCGGGAATGGCCGCTGGTGGCCGCCCGCTGGATGCAGTGA
Source organism: Paenarthrobacter sp. 22069 (assembly GCF_052046035.1). Taxonomy (NCBI): domain Bacteria; kingdom Bacillati; phylum Actinomycetota; class Actinomycetes; order Micrococcales; family Micrococcaceae; genus Paenarthrobacter; species Paenarthrobacter sp. 22069. The sequence continues at coordinate 222,646 of NZ_JBQEQF010000003.1, forward strand.
GTTGGTCACGGCGGCCACACGGGATAAGACTGTGGATATGGCACGGGGAACCCTTCGGATCTTCCTGGGTGCGGCTGCAGGAGCCGGCACTACGTATTCCATGCTGCGGGAAGGGCATCGCCTCGCCGCCGCCGGCAGGGACGTTGCCGTCGGCATCACCGCCCACCACGGCAGGCGTGAAACCATGCAACTCCTTCACGGTCTCGATGCTCTGCCGCCCTGCGTCCGCGGGGACGGTGACGGCACGCAAGTAAGCCAGGTGGATGTGGATGCCGTGCTGGCCCGCAAGCCCGAGGTGGTCCTCGTCGATGAATACGCGGCCGTCAACCTTCCGGGCAGCAGGCATGGACACCGCTGGCAGGACATCGAAGAGCTCTTGTCCGCCGGCCTGGATGTACTGACCACACTCGCCATCCAGGACGTTGCCTCTCTGCGGGATGTGGTCTCCGCGATCACTGAGGACCCGGGCGGTGAATCCGTCCCCGACGCAGTGGTGCGGCGCGCGGACCACATCGAACTGGTGGACATATCGCCAGAGCTTCTGCGCCAGAGAGTGGCCGACGGACAGGTGGTACCGCGGGACAGGATCGACGCTGCCCTGGCCAACGAATTCCGCCTGGGGAACCTCATCGCCCTCCGCGAAATTGCCCTGATCTGGTTGGCGGACCGGGTGGACGAGGGCTTGGCCGGTTACCGGAAAGAACAGGGAATCACCGCAACGTGGCCGGCCCGCGAGCGGGTGGTCGTCGGACTCAGCGGAGGCCCGGAGGGGGAACTGCTCATCAGGCGGGCAGCCCGCATTCTGTCGAGGGTCAACGGTGGCGATCTTCTGGCCGTTCACGTCCGCCGAGCCGAGGACAGCGTTTCAGAACAGGCCCTGGAAGTACAGCGGCGGCTCATCATCGAACTCGGCGGCAGCTGCCACACCGTGTCGGGTGAGGATCCGGCGACGTCTCTTTTGGAATTTGCCCGCGGCGTCAATGCCACGCAAATCGTCATCGGCGCCTCGCCGGGGAGGCTCCGCAACAGGATCCTTGGCAACAGCGCCGGAGCCAGGGTAGTCCGGGACTCAGGCGACATCGACGTGCATATCGTGTCCCATCTGCAGGTTCGCCCCGGATTGCCTGCGCAAGGCCCAGCCCTCCTCAGCCGAAGGCGAACCATGGCCGGATTCATGCTTGCCGTACTCCTTCCGGTCCTGGTGACGGCGGTGCTTTCCCTCAACCCCCGGCTGAACCTCGCCACCCATGCGCTCGTGCACCTGACCGGCGTGATGGCGGTCGCGGTCATCGGTGGCCTGTGGCCGGCTGTCCTGGCAGCAGTCCTGGGTTCGCTGCTGCTCAACTACTTTGAGACAGACCCGATCGGTACTTTCAACATCAGCGATGCGCAAAACATCTTCGCTTTGCTGGTGTTCCTCGCCGCAGCGGTGGCTGTGTCGCTGGTGGTCGGCCTGTCTGAACGGCGCAGACGCGAAGCGGCCCGCGCCCGGGCCGAAGCGGCAACCCTCGCGGATCTTGCCCGCGGGGCACTCCTTGCGGACGATACGATCGCTGCCTTCCTCGACAGGGTCCGCGAAACCTTCCAGGTCCCGGCTGCCGGGCTCTACCTCCGTCCCGGAGACGGGGACGCGGACTGGGCACTGCAGGCCTTTTCCGGGGACACTCCGCCACCATCCCCGGATGCGGCAACATCTGCCACGGACAGCGTGGAACTTGCCGATCCCAGGACAGCCTTGGTTCTTTCCGGCCGCACCCTCACCGCAGGTGACAGGCTCCTCCTGGCAGCACACGGAGCCCATCTCCTGCTGTTGCGCCAGCACCACGCCCTTCAGCGGAAGCTGCAAACCACCACAAAACTGGCTGAGGGCAACAATGTCCGCACCGCCATCCTCCGTGCTGTCAGCCATGACCTGCGGACGCCTCTCGCGGGAATTAGATTGGCCGTGACGGCCCTGCAGCGCCAAAACCGCAGGTTGCCGGAGGAAGTGCGGGGCGAAATGCTCGCCACAATCGAGTCGTACACTGAACGCCTCGACGCCCTCATCTCCAACCTCCTTGACATGTCGCGGATATCAAGTGGCTCCGCTTCGCCCCATACGGCCCCCGTCACTTGGCGGGATGCGGTCGAAGACGCCCTCCGCGGCATCCCCACGGACAGAATCAGGGTGGTCCTCGCCGCCAACATGCCGGCTGTTGATGCCGACCAGGGAATGCTGGAGCGGGTCATCGCCAACATCGTGGAAAACGCACTGAAATATGCGCCTGGTTCGGATGTCGTCATCATCGGCGTTTCGGGAGCCGCAAACGAAACGGACGACGGCGGTATGCCGCTTGGTGAGTTGCGCATTGTCGATCACGGGCAGGGTGTGCCCGCTGCCGCGGCCGCCGCAATGTTCCAGCCGTTCCAGCGGCTCGATGACGCTCCTGAGGGCCTGGGCATCGGCCTTGGCCTCGCTGTCGCCAAAGGCTTCACCGAGGCCATGGGCGGCCAGCTTGTGGCGGAGCCAACCCCCGGTGGCGGACTGACCATGGTGGTCCGCCTCCCGCTGTCCACCGGACCTCGGACACCAGACCTTCACAGGAAAGCAGGCACCAGCACTTCATGAGGACCGTACTGATCGTCGATGACGAGCCGCAGCTCCTGCGCGCCCTCCAGGTCAACATGGAGGCGGAGGGATACCGGGTGCTCACTGCCCTGGACGGCGTGGCCGCGCTCAGGCACGCGGAAGGCAGCCATCCCGACGTCATCGTCCTGGACCTTGGCCTGCCGGACATGAACGGAGTGGATGTGATCACCAGGATCCGCCGCACCAGCAGTACACCGATCATCGTGCTCTCCGCCCGGCACGGCTCCGTGGATAAGGTCAGGGCCCTGGACGCCGGCGCGGACGACTACGTCACCAAGCCGTTCGGACTCGACGAACTCCTGGCCCGGCTGCGTGCCGCGGGGCGCCGGGGCAGCACCCCGGAGACAGCGGAGGATGAGGCACCCGTCGATGTGGGTGACTTCGAGGTGGACCTGGCCAATCGGAAGGTGGCCCGGGACGGAACGGCGGTCCGGCTCACCCCCAGAGAATGGGCCATCCTGGAACTGCTGGTGCGCAACCCCGGCCGGCTGATCACGCAGCAGCAGATGCTTGCGAGGATCTGGGGCCCGGGTTACGGCAACGAGACCCATTACCTGCGCGTCTACATGGGCCAGCTGCGTCGGAAACTGGAGGCGGACCCCGCCCGTCCCCGCCACCTGCTTACGGAAGCCGGCATGGGCTACCGCTTCGAACCGTGATCACGGTTCTCCCGCGAGTCATGCCCCCTGTGCGCTTCGAGATGCGCCTTAAGGCTGGACCAGATCCGCTTCTCCTGCCTGCGGCCCACCATAGCGAACAGCGGGCCCGCTAGCTTCAGCATGCCCTTGGGCTTGAGCTCCCACGACCAGTTCATGAGTGTTCCATTGGCAGCCGGAACGAAGGTGAGTGCCCCGGTAATGACCGCCGTTGCCATCCGGGTGGTGGACCCGAGCCGGATTGGCCGCACGTACTCGGTGACCTCCAGCTCGAAGGGCGTGGCCGGCCTCCCGGAGTTCATCTCCACCAGCCACCGGGTTCCGACGCCGATGGCCCCCGGGGTGGCCTTCCCGACGCTTCGCATCTGCGGGTTGTAGGCCGGCTCGTTACGCTGGTCCGCCACGAAGTCGAAGACCTCTTCCACGGGGCGCCTGATGAGGATGGACCCGGCGATCAGTGTCATGCAGCGCGGCCTCTTTTGTAGGCCCGCAGTGATGGCCGCCGGAAGGGAGGGGCGGGGGATTCGCTGCGGCGGGACAGCCGCAGGAGCGAGACGCCGACGACGGCGAACCAGGCCCAGAGGAGCGGCCCGTACACGGCGTAGAGGGACGGCGTTATGAAACGCAGGGCCTCGCTCGCGAGGCCGAGGGCGCCCGTGGCAATGCCAAGCCAGCCGGCCCAGTGCGGAAGGACACCCCGGACCATGGGCAGCGAGATCAGGAGGATCCCCAGCGGTGTGAGCGCCCCGGCGAGCGAGACCGTGTTGTTCTCGGCCACGAAGGCCTCCGCAGCCGCGACGAAGGCAGGCCTCGCGGAGGGGCCAGCGGCTGCGTACTGGTCGCTCAAGTAGACCAGCGAAAGGGTTCCTTCGCTGGTCACGGGCACGGCCAGGAGCGCAGTCCACGAGGCTGCGCCCACCGCGAAGCCCAGGACCGCCAGGCTGGAACTTGCCGGGAACAGGGCCGGCAGGAGGGCAACGAAGACCACCAGCCCGAACAGCGACGGGACGAGCCACAGAAGCTGCTGGGCGATGTACGGCGCCTTGTGGTCCGCGATGAACCGCAGCGTAGCCTCCCCACCGGAAACGGGCGGCGGATCCACCACGTAGAGGGTGAGGGCGGCTACGCCGGAAACGACCAACAGCAGCCCGGCAGTACCGCCGATCCGATACAGGGGCCACCAGGCCTGGGCGTTGGGCATTTGCGCCGACATGCCTTGATGCTAGGCGCGCGCGGCGTTCATCCGATTGGGGCGAAGGTCCTTCCGGCGGCCATATATCCATGCGTAAAGGAAACGTCAAGAAATCCCTGTTCCGGGCTTCAGCAATTTTCGCCGGTGCTAGCTTCGCAGTGGTCGCGGTGCAACGGGCAGCGCGGAAAGGCAGACATGACCACGTTGAGCAGGCCCCCGGCGGATCCTTCCGCGCCCCACGCGCACGGAAGGAAGGCCCTCCAGGACTGGCTGTTGTTTGGCTTGCAGGACAGCAAAGGCGCCCACCCGGGACCCGGTGGGGTGCCCACCCAGCACGAAAAGAAACACTCGTGGTGGCAGGTCATGTGCCTCACCGGCGTGGACTACTTTTCAACCCTCGGCTACCAGCCTGCCATCGCAGCGCTGGCAGCAGGCGTCATCTCCCCGCTGGCCACGCTGGTGCTGGTGGCTGTGACGCTGCTGGGAGCACTTCCCGTCTACCGCAGGGTGGCGGGTGAAAGCCCGCGCGGCGAAGGCTCCATTGCCATGCTTGAGCGGCTGCTGCCCCGCTGGGGAGGCAAGCTCCTGGTGTTGGTCCTCCTCGGGTTCGCCGCCACCGACTTCATGATCACCATGACCCTCTCCGCAGCTGACGCCACCGCGCACCTCATCCACAATCCCGTTGCCCCCGGCTGGCTCCAGGACCAGAACGTTCCCGTCACGCTCTTCCTGCTTGCCTTGCTGGCTGCGGTGTTCCTGCGGGGCTTCAAGGAGGCGATCGGCGTCGCGGTCGTGCTGGTGGTCCTGTACCTCGGCCTGAACGCGATCGTGGTGGTTGCCACCCTGGCGCAGGTCGTTACCCACCCGGCGGCCATGGGGGACTGGTGGACGAATATGTGGCTCTCGCACGGAAACCCGTTGATGGCCGTGGCCATTGCGTTGCTCGTGTTCCCCAAACTGGCCCTGGGCCTGTCCGGCTTCGAGACCGGCGTTGCCGTGATGCCGCAGGTGCGCGGAGCCGAGGAGGACACCGAAGAGAACCCGGCGGGCCGTATCCGTGGTGCGCGGCGCATGCTGACCACCGCCGCGGTGATCATGAGCGTCTTCCTGCTGACCACCAGCTTCATCACCGTCGTCCTGATTCCGGAACAGGAATTCCAGCCCGGCGGCCAGGCGAACGGCCGGGCGCTGGCCTTCCTGGCTCACGAATACCTCGGCGTAGGGTTCGGCAGCGTCTATGACATCAGCACGATCGCCATCCTCTGGTTCGCCGGCGCGTCCGCCATGGCGGGCCTGCTGAACCTGGTTCCCCGGTACCTGCCGCGCTACGGCATGGCTCCCGAGTGGGCCAAGGCGGTGCGGCCCCTGGTGCTCGTCTTCACGCTGATTGGCTTCCTGATCACCTTCATATTCAACGCCGACGTCGACGCCCAGGGTGGTGCCTACGCTACCGGTGTGCTGGTGCTGATGACCTCCGCCGCCGTCGCCGTGACGTTGTCGGCGCGCCGGCGCGGGCAGCGGAACCTCACCTGGGCCTTTGGTGCCATCTCCGTGGTGTTCGCGTACACCACGGTGGCCAACATCTTCGAACGGCCCGAGGGCATCCGGATCGCCGCGATCTTCATCCTGGGCATCATCGTGATCTCCCTGCTGTCCAGGGTCCGCCGGTCTTTCGAACTTCATGCAACGCGGGTGCACTTGGACCAGCAGGCCCTGGAATTCATGTCCAGCACCCTCGACGGGCCCATCGCCATCATCGCGCACGAACCGCTGCGGATGTCCGCGGAGGCATACCGGGACAAGCTTGAGTCAGCGGTCGAGGTCAGCCATCTCCCGCTTGCCGGCGACGCGTTGTTCCTGGAGGTTGTCGTGGATGACTCGTCGGACTTTGAAACCGAACTGTTCGTCCGCGGGGTGAACCGCCACGGCTATCACATCCTCGAGGTCCACGGTCCGGTGGTCCCCAACACCATCGCTTCGGTGCTGCTGCACATCAGGGACGTCACAGGGCTGATGCCCCACATCTACTTCCGCTGGACGGAGGGCAACCCCATCACCAATCTCGTCCGGTTCATGTTCCTGGGGGAGGGCGAGATTGCGCCGGTAACCCGGGAGGTGCTTCGCGAGGCCGTTCCTGACGTCACCCAGCGTCCGTGGGTCCACGTCGGCTGAGCGGAGGCTCCGCCGTCGTCCTGGACTTGTGGACCGCTGCAGCCAGGTGGGGCAGCGCACCCGCAACCCGGACTGCGTCCGCCAGGCTGACCGGGCGGTTCGCGCGGAAGGCGGCCCCGGCGTCGTCCTCGCGCACGCCCGCCGCCAGCACCACGACGTGCACCATGTCACCGTACGAGTCGTTGCACGCCAGGATGTCACCGGGAACGTTGTGGCCGGCCGGGCCGGGGGACGGCCAAGGCTGGAAGATGACCCACCACTCCTCGCCGTCCTGGTCAGGAAACACGTAGCCGGTGGCCGGCTGGAGGGCACGGCCGTTCACTCTAAGGCCACCGTAGCCCTCCACCGCATCGGCCGCCGCGGCAAACCTGACCCTGCCGCGGTCCTCCGGCACCTCATCCCACCGCATCTGTGCTCCTGCCTCCACACGTGCTGTTTCTGCATCCATCAAAGGACGGTGGAGGTGCGGCGCGGCCGGCGGGAACGTTTTATTGACGGATTATTTACGTCCGGGCTGGCCACCATAATGGAACCCATGCACAGCCCCGTCACCATCCGCGCCATGTGCCCCGACGACTGGGACGCCGTCCACGCCATCTACGCCGCGGGCATCGCTACCGGGGAGGCGACGTTCGAGAGTGAGCCGCCCACCTGGGAGGCGTTCGACCGCGGCCGGCTGGCGGAGCACCGTCTCATCGCCGAGGATGCCGGCCGGGTCCTTGGCTGGGCCGCGGTGTCGCGTGTCTCCTCCCGGGAGGTATACCGGGGCGTCGTGGAGCATTCCATCTATGTGGCGCCGCAGACCCACGGCCGGGGCGTGGGCCGGCTGCTCCTCAGCGCCCTGATCGATTCCACGGAGGCCGCGGGGATCTGGACCATCCAGTCCAGCATCTTCCCTGAAAACATGGCAAGCCTGGCGCTGCATCAAAAGCTGGGTTTCCGGGTGGTGGGGACCCGGGAACGGATCGCGCGGATCAGCCACGGACCCAAGGCCGGGCACTGGCAGGACACACTGCTGCTGGAGCGCCGCAGCGCGGTGGCCGGCACGGAATAGGCGCCTGCCGTCCCAGTGCGGGGCCGCTGCCCGTGCCTACACTGGACGCATGACGGCCGGTGTTGGAAACCTGGGGCTTTAGATGAGCCTTCAAGCGATGTTCCTGGGCGCCTTGTTGTCCGCTCTCGCCGCGCTGGTCCTGCTGATACTGGTCCGCCGGGAACGGCGACCTGCCGTTGTGGCCACAGCGGCAGGATTCGCCCTCCTGATGCCCATGGCCTGGAATTCAATCCTGAAATGGACCGGCGCGGTGGGTCTGTTTTCCCACGATCTGCCGTTTCCACCTTTTCCCGTCAGCTGGCAGGACGCAGGAACGGGCGTGTTTACGCTCGCCGGGACTGCCCTGGCTTTGATGGCCGGTCCCTGCAGGGGCGATGCGGCCCGCGGTGTTGCAGCAACAGCGGCACTCACCGCGCTGGCGGCCCTGATAATTGACGTCTACCTTTACTGACCGTCGCCTGCCTCTTCACAGCTGCGTGCCTCTTACCGGGAGGGCAGGGTCAGGATTTCGGCGCCGTCAGCGGTGATGGCGATAGTGTGCTCCGTGTGGGCCGTCCTGCAGCCCGTTGCGCTGCGAAGAGTCCAGCCGTCGTCGTCCGTCACCAATTCCGCCGTGTCCGCCATGATCCACGGCTCCAGCGCCAGCAGCAGGCCGGGCCGCAGCTTGAAGCCGCGCCCGGGCCGTCCGGTGTTGGGCACGTGCGGGTCCTGGTGCATGGTTGAGCCGATGCCGTGGCCGCCGAACTGCGTGTTCACCGGGTACCCGGCGTCAATGAGGACGCGGCCGATTGCGTAGGAGATGTCGCCGATCTTGGCTGCCGGCCCGGCGGCGGCGATCCCGGCGGCCAGTGCCCGCTCGGTGGCCTCGATCATCGCCACGCTCTCCGCGGGCCGGGATTCCCCCACGATGAAGCTGATGGCGGCGTCCGAGGCCACGCCGTTCTTGACGACGGCGAGGTCCAGGGTCAGGAGGTCGCCGTCGGCCAGCGTGTAGTCGTGGGGGAGTCCGTGCAGCACGGCATCGTTGACGCCGGTGCAGATGTAGTGCCCGAACGGGCCGCGGCCGAACGACGGCGCGTAGTCCACGTAGCAGGACTCGGCGCCGGCCTCGGTGATCATCTCCTTGGTCCACTGGTCGATGTCCAGCAGGTTGGTTCCCACCGCGGCGCGGCTTTTCATCGCCTGCAGGATGTCGGCCACCAGGGCGCCCGTCTCCCGTGCCCGGGCCACTTCAGCAGGGGTCAGGATCTCGATCATGGGTGCGCCCTTCATCTGTGGCAAACAACTACAGGGGCCATCCTATGGTCCACGCACCATGGGGCAGCAAGGGGCGGGGACATTTAGGGGAGCCGGTACCGGGGCGCGGTTGTGCTGAAGACATAGATGGATGTAAATATTTACATGTGTCTATGTCTATGGAGTTGACCCCGGTGGAGGCCGCGGCCTGCTGCGCCCCGCTGGCGCGGGAGCCGTTGTCCGAACAGGAAGCGGAGGGGATCGCCCCGCTGCTGAAGGCGCTGGCCGATCCCGTCCGGCTGCGGCTGATGTCCATGGTCGCCTCGCACGAAGGCGGCGAAGCCTGCGTCTGCGACCTCAACGACGCCTTCGACCTCTCCCAGCCCACCATCAGCCACCACCTGAAGATCCTGCACGAGGCCGGGCTGCTGGACCGCGAGAAGCGCGGAGTCTGGGTCTACTACCGGGCCCGCACCGGGGCCCTGCAGAACCTCGCGGCGCTGATCGGGGGCCACGCAGCGTGAGCGTCCTCGCACGCCGCGCCGCAGCGGAGTTTGTCGGCACCGCCTTCCTGGTCATGGCCGTGGTCGGCTCGGGCGTGATGGCGTCCAGGCTTTCACCGGACGACGCCGGGCTGCAGCTCCTGCAGAACAGCCTCGCCACGGGTGCCGCGCTGGTGGCCCTGATCGTGGCACTGCAGCCGGTGTCGGCGTCGTTCAATCCCGTGGTGACCCTGGTGGAACGGGCGCTGGGGATGATCGACACCCGCACCACCGCCGGACTGATCGGCGGGCAGGTCCTTGGCGGCCTTACCGGGACGGCCGCGGCGAACCTGATGTTCGGGCTGGACGCGGTGGCCTTTTCCACCCGCGAACGGACGGGCGCCGGGCTCTGGCTGGGCGAGGTCATCGCCACGGTGGGGCTGCTGCTGGTCATCTTCGGCACGGTCCGGTCCGGCCGCGCGGACCGGGTGGCTTTCGCCGTCGCCGGCTACATCACGGCCGCCTACTGGTTCACCAGCTCCACCAGCTTCGCCAATCCCGCGGTGACCATTGCCCGGACCGTCACGGACACGTTCGCCGGCATCGCACCGCCGTCGGCCCCCGCCTTTATCCTCGCGCAGCTGCTGGGCGGCGCCGCCGGGTACGTCCTGGTCCGCTTGCTCTACCCGTCCTTCACCGATGCTCCTGCTGCCCCGGCGGCCGACCGAAAGGTGCTCTCATGAGCCACAAGCCCTCCGTTTTGTTTGTCTGCGTCCACAACGCCGGCCGGTCCCAGATGGCCGCAGCGTTCCTCACCACCCTCTCCCAGGGCGCCATCGAGGTCCGTTCGGCCGGGTCGCAGCCGGCGGAGAAGGTGAACCCGGCCGCGGTCGAGGCCATGGCGGAGGTGGGCATCGACATGTCCGCCGAGATCCCCAAGGTGCTCACCACCGAGGCCGTGCAGGACTCCGACGTGGTGATCACCATGGGCTGCGGCGACGAATGCCCCTACTTCCCGGGCAAGCGCTACGAGGACTGGGTCCTGGAGGATCCCGCCGGCAAGGGCGTGGACTCGGTCCGGCCCATCCGCGACGAGATCAGGACGCGCGTCGAATCCCTCATTGCCTCCCTTATCCCGGCGCAAAGCTGAAAGGTGGACAGCATGGCATCCAAGGAATCCCTCCCCGTTGCCGTGATCGGGGCCGGGCCCGTGGGCCTGGCCGCCGCAGCGCACCTGCTGGAACGCGGGCTGGAACCGCTGGTCCTCGAAGCCGGCCCCGCGGTGGGCTCCGCCATCCGGGAATGGGGGCACGTCCGGGTCTTCTCCACCTGGAAGTACAACCTTGACGCCGCCTCCGTCCGGCTCCTGGAACGCAACGGCTGGGCAGCGCCCCGGCCCACCGCGCTGCCCTACGGTGCCCAGATCGTCTCCGACTACCTCGAGCCGCTGGCCGCAACGCCGGAGCTGAAGGACCGGATCATGACAGCGTCCCGGGTTGTCGCCGTGACCCGGCAGGGCATGGACAAGGGGCGCAGCCAGGGACGTGACCAGGCGCCGTTCCTCCTGCGCATCGAGCACGACGGCGGCAAGGTCACCGAGGTGCCGGCCCGCGCCGTGATCGATACGTCCGGAACCTGGAATACACCGGCGCCGCTGGGAGCCTCCGGGCTTCCCGTCCCGGGCGAGGCCGCGGCCCGTGCCGCCGGCCTGGCCACCGGACCGCTCCCGGATGTGTCCGCCGGCGGGTTCGCCGGGCGCCGGACGCTGGTCATTGGCTCCGGACATTCGGCCGCGAACATGGTGCTTGACCTTGCCCGGCTGGCCCGCGCCAACCCCGGCACCGAGGTCTTCTGGGCCATCCGCGCTGCCACCCCGGCCCGGGCCTACGGCGGCGGGGACGCCGACCAGCTGCCCGCCCGCGGCCAGCTCGGCGCCAGGCTCCGCACCGCCGTCGACACCGGGGCCGTCCAGCTCCTGACCGGCTTCCACACCAGCAGCATCGAGGTGCAGGGCGACGCCGTGACCGTGCACGCCGCGGACGGCCGCAGCGTGGAGGTGGACCGGGTCATCCCCGCCACGGGGTTCCGCCCGGACCTGGCCATGCTGTCCGAGCTGCGGCTGGACCTGGACCCGGCCGTCGAGGCGCCCAAGGCATTGGGCCCGCTGATCGATCCGGACTTCCACAGCTGCGGCACGGTTCCGGCCCATGGGGCGTCAATCCTGGCCCAGCCGGAGAAGGACTTCTATCTCGCCGGGATGAAGTCCTACGGCCGGGCGCCCACCTTCCTCATGGCCACCGGCTACGAGCAGGTCCGCTCCATCGCCGCCGCCCTGGCCGGGGACACCGATGCCGCCGACGCCGTGGACCTCGAGCTCCCGGAGACCGGTGTGTGCTCCACCAGCATCCCGGATGACGCCGCGGACACTGCTGGAGGCTCCTGCTGCGGAACACCGGCCCCGGTGCCGGTGACCATCGGCTTCGCAACTGGCCTCCAGCACGGCCGCACGGGTGACGCTGCACGCGCGTGAGCTTGTGTACTCCAGCCCAGTTACTCCCGGTCCCGGTGGGGCTGGTGCCGCGGCGCGCGGTGGGCCACGGCGCGGCGTGGTGGTGCCGAAAGAGTAACTGGGCGGGAACGCGCGGTTGCTGCCCCTGACCCAGGCCAACGCCGCTCAGGGAGCGGACGGGTCTCCCCAGTTGATGCCGATGGAGCGGCCCCGGGCGAAATGGGCGTTCGCGATGTCGTTGACTTCGCGCAGGCTCTTCCCCGGATGGGCCAGCCGGATCCACTCGTAGTCCCACTCCTGCATATCCCGAACACGGCTGACCTGCTTTTGGGCCCGCATCCGGGCTGTGAGGTCATCGCCGGCAAGGACCGGGCGGGGCGGGGCCACGACGGGCTGCGGCTTGGGCGGGGGCACGCGGGCCGGGCGGGGTGGCGCCTTTGTTGAGCGCACCAGTGCCACGGTCAGTGCAACCATGCCCGCAGCAATCAGAAGGACCCACCAGTACTGGATGATGAGGGCAATGACGATGAGGACAAGGAAAGGGGCACACCCGAGGGTGCCGCCGCCCTTGCTGCCTGACCGGCGTCGCTTTGTGGCCATGGTGCGTTATCCAACTTTGCGTCGACAGATTGACGGAACATCTTCACTCTCGCACCGGGAAAGCGCAGTGTCATGAGTACTTGGTACTCGATTTTGCGATGCCCGATTTCGTTGCGGCCCAGGGTTGCAGCTCCCCAACTGGGTCGCATTTGTTGTCGTTTTGACGCCCCAGAACGACAACAACTGCGACCTAGTTGGGTCAGTCGGTGATGTCCGTGCTGGTGCTCAGCTCCTGCCACTCGTCCAGCTCGGCGCGTTGGGCGTCCGCTACCATGCCGAATGCGCCGAACGCGTCCGTCCCCAGGACCAGGAGGCCCGGCGGGTTGCCGGATTCGACGACGGCGATGATCGCCCTGGCTGCCTTGTCCGGGTCCCCGGGCTGGTTGCCGTGCGCGGTGTCGTGTTCCTTGCGGCGCTTGCCGGCGGTGTCCGCGTAGTCGCCGATGGGCGTCGCGGACTGCGTGAGGGAGCGGCCGGCGAAGTCGGTCCGGAAGCCGCCGGGTTCGATGGCTGTGACGTTGATGCCCAGCGGCTTCAGCTCGTTCCGCAGCGATCCGGACATCCCCTCCAGGGCAGCTTTGGTGGCCGCATAGTAGCCGGAGCCGGGCGGGGTGATCCGGGCGCCGATGGAGGAGATGTTGAGGATGGACCCGGACTTGTTGGCGCGCATGCCAGGGACCACGGCTTTGATCATGTCCACCGCGCCGAAGAAGTTGGTGTCGAACAGCTGCCGGATATCGGCGTCGGCCGCTTCCTCCACCGCGGCCCGGTAGCCATAGCCGGCGTTGTTCACCAGCACGTCGATGCTGCCGAACTTGTCCCCGGCTGCCTTCACGGCCGCGCTGATCTTCGCCTTGTCCGTGACGTCCAGGGCCAGGGGGAGCGCGGTGTCCGGGAAGCCGGCCGTGATGTCCTGGACGGTTTCCACCTTCCTAGCGGTGACGACGGCGTTGTGCCCGGACGCGAGCACGGCCTCCGCGAGTGCCCGGCCAAGTCCGGTCGAACAGCCTGTGATGAGCCACGTTGCCATGGGTTTTCCTTTCGTAGGGTTGGGAGATAGGTGCGGCCCGGCACTTAGGCGCCGTGCCGCCGTCGTGCCTGTGCCGTCAGTTCCTGGGCGCCGTAGCTGTTGTCGTCGGGGTTGACGGTGACCCCGGGGGCCACCAGCTGGTCGATGCGGTCCAGGACCTCGGGGGCCAGTTTGGTGTCAGCGGCCGGGAGGTAGGACTCCAGCTGCTCCATGGTGCGCGGCCCCACGATTGCGGCGGTGACGCCGGGGTGGTTGATCACGAACGCGATGGCCAGCTCGATCATCGTCACGCCGGCCCATTCGGCCACCTGGGCGAGTTCCTCCACGATGTCGAGCTTGCGCTGGTTGGCGGGCTGCGACATGTCGAACCTGGCGCTGGGCCGGGCACTCGAGGCGGGCCTGGACGCGGAGTCCTTCCGCCACCGCCCGGAGAGCCAGCCGCCGGCCAGCGGGCTGTAGGTCAGGGTGCCCATGCCGTGGCGCTGAACCGTGGGCAGGACGTCCTCCTCAATGCCGCGGGTCAGGATTGAGTAGGGCGGCTGCTCGGTGACGAACCGCTCCAGGTTCCGCTCCCGGGACGCCCATTGCGCCTCCACGATCTGCGAACCGGGGTAGGACGACGAACCGATGTAGCGCACCTTGCCCTGGCGGACCAGGTCGGTCAGGGCGCCCAGGGTCTCCTCCACATCCGTGTCCGGGCTGGGCCGGTGCACCTGGTAGAGGTCGATGTAGTCCGTGTTCAGCCGGCGCAGGGAGTCTTCCACGGCACGCATGATCCAGCGCCGGGAGCCGCCGCGCCGGTTGGGGCCGTCCCCGTCCACGGGCATGAAGAACTTGGTGGCGAGGAAGACGTCGTCGCGGCGTCCCTGCAGCGCCTCCCCGACGATCTCCTCCGATGCGCCGGCGGAGTAGACGTCCGCTGTGTCGACGAAGTTGATCCCGGCGTCGAGCGCGCGGTGGATGATGCGGGTGGCGTCCGCGCGGTCGTCGTTGCCCCAGGGGCCGAACATCATCGCGCCGAGGCACAGGGGGCTGACTTTCACCCCGGTGCGGCCAAGCGGGCGGTATTCCATTGCTTTTCTCCTTAGGCTTCGGGGATGACCATGGCGAACCGCTCCGGGCGGGCGACGTCCGGGTCGGGACCGCTGCGGGTGCCGGTGTCCAGGGCGTCGATGGCCGTGAGCTCCGCGGCGGTGAGATCGAAGTCGAACACGTCGAAGTTCTCCGCGATGCGGGCCGGGTTGGTGGACTTGGGGATGGCGGAGCGGCCCTGCTGCAGGTGCCAGCGCAGCATCACCTGGGCGGGGGTCTTGCCGTGGGCCTGCGCGACGGCGGCAATCGCCGGGTCCCGCATGACGTTCTTCCGGTTCTCGCCCCAGCCCGGGTAGAACGTGATGCCGCCAATCGGCGACCATGCCTGGGTGAGGATGCCGTGGTCTTCATCAACCGTCTGGACAGCCGCCTGCTGGAAGTACGGGTGCAGTTCGATCTGGTTGACCGCGGGGACCACGTCCGTTTCCGCCAGGAGCTGCTGCAGGTGGTGCGGCATGAAGTTGCTGACGCCGATGGCCCGCACCCGCCCGTCCTTCAGCAGGGTTTCCAAGGCCTTGTACGCGGCGATGGTCTTCGCGAACCGGTCCGGGGCGGGCTGGTGCAGGATGAGCAGGTCCAGCTGCTCCACCCCGAGCTTGCCCGCTGCCTTGTCCCAGGCGTGCAGTGTTTCGTCGTAGCCGAAATCGCTGACCCAGACCTTTGTTTCGATGAATACGTCGGAGCGGTCCAGGCCGGAGCGGCGGATTCCTTCGCCCACCTCGCGCTCGTTGCCATAGGCGGCGGCGGTGTCGATGTGCCGGTAGCCCACCTCGAGCGCTGTCTGGACGGCCGCCGTCGTCTCCTCCGGGGGACTTTGAAAGACGCCCAGGCCGAGCGCGGGCATTGTGATTCCGTTGTTGAGCGTGAGTTCCATAACCATGCCCTTCACGCTATGCGCGTGCGGAGCTTTGTGGGAGGGCTTGTCAGTCCCTCCTTCGTCAGGTTCGGGTCAGGTTCAGGTCAGGTCAGGTCAGTGTCTGGGCGACGGCGGCAGCGATCCGGTGGATCACGGCTGTCCGTTGCGGGACGTCCGTGAGATCGGTGCCTTTGGTGTAGACCACCAGGACCACGCTGCGGGTGGCCGTGGCCAGGATGGCGGCGTCATGCAGCTCGTCGTCGAGCAGCCCGTACTTGTGGAAGACGGACACTCCGGCGGGAAGGGCGGCGGGGATCAGGTCCTCATTGTTGGTGTCCTGCATGTAGGAAAGCAGCTGTTGGGTGTGCTCCTGGTTGAGCAGCTTCCCGCCGTACAGGTCAGCCAGGATCCGGGCCATCCCGGCGGTGGTCAGGGTGTTTTCCTCGGGGTCGTAGGACACGCCCATCGCCGCCGCATCAGCCCGCAGCCTGTCGTGCCCCACCGCGTCCGAGAGGAGGGCCCAGGAATCGTTGTCGCTGTCCTGGACCATCTCCTGGAGCTGGAAGCGCGCCGTGTAATCGCCCATGGGGTCGTCGAGGGAGGCGTCGCCGGCCTCCACCAACATGTAGTACGCCACCGCGGTCAGGACCTTGGCGGTGCTTGCCGCCTCGAAGGGCTCCTCCACCCCGTACTGCTTCAGCGCGCCCGAGTTCAGGTCCAGGAGCGCAACGCCCACCTGGTACTGGCTGTTGTCCGCCAACACCCCGTTGATGGCCGCATCCAGGGAACTGCTGTTTGGAGCCGAAGTGGGAGCGGAAGAGGGGAAAGCTGCCGTGCCGCCTTTGACGGCTGAGCTTCGCTGAGGCGCCAGCTGGAGCAGGAAGAGCACGGCTGCGGCCAGGAGGGCGACGAAGACCAGCGCCCTTGCGCAGCGGAAGTGCCGGCTCGGGTTTCGGGGCATGTTCACAGCCAGGAAGCTACCGGGGCCTCCTAAGTATCTGCTGTGAAAACGCCATGCCGGGCGGCGCGCAAGGGTGTGCGTCCCGGCGTGCCGGCCTGCCTCTAGGCACTGCGGCTTGCATTGGAGGGTGCATCGTCCTGTGGTCTGCGCGCGGTGAGGAGCTTGACGGCCAGCATCCCGGAAATGACGGCGAAGGGCAGCTCAACCAGGACAGCTTCCAGGATGGCGGTAACCAACGGCGGCCCCTGGGCGGCGGTTGTCACGTCGAAGAGGGCATCGATGCACAGGCTCGTGGAGAACGCTGCCGCGGTAAGCGCGGCGTAGATGCTGCCACGGAACAGGAAGACCGCTGTCAGCATCGCGGCGAGGGCTTCGAATGCGTCCAGGGCCAGCCAGGCCGTATTCCAGTTGTAGGCGACCGTCACGGACGGCATCGTGCCGCTCAGATAGAAGATCCAGACGGCGTAGAACAGGACCGCCGCGGCGGCGCAGGCGATGGCGGTCCGGCGCCACCCCAGGCCCCGGAGCCGCACCAGGATGCTCTTGCGGACACGCAGGACCAGCAGGATGGCCAGGAGGACCAGCCCTATCTTGAACCCGACGAAGTGGGGCCCCGCTGACCATGCAGGGTCACGGGCAACAGGCCACGCGGCCATTCCGGCTACGGCAGCAATCATCTGTGGACCACCTTCCGGTCAGACGGCAAGCTCTGCAGCCGTCTGCCCGGCCGCCCCGGCTGGAGAGGGTGCCTGCCCGCGCAGCGGGATGTGCCGGGGCGAGAGTCTGGCGTGGCCGGCGTCCTGGGCTGTCATGGGGATTCGTCCTAGCGTTTAGGTTGGGGTTTACTTACCGCGCGGTTAGCATGGTACTTACCGGCCGGTTAGTTAGCAAGAGCAGTGGGTTGACGGGGCCGGTCCGAAAGGAAAGCAATCACATGAGATCCACCAGTGATGCCCCCGTGCAGGGTGAGGGCGGGACGCGCGAAAATATCCAGGCCGTTGCCCTGCGCCTGTTTGCTGAACAGGGTTACGAATCGACGTCGATGCGCCAGATTGCCGAGGAACTCGGCTTCACCAAAGCGGCCCTGTACTACCACTTCAAAAGCAAGGAAGACATCGTCCGTGCCCTGATGGAGGCGATGCGCTCGCAGGTCACCGAGCTGCTGGAATGGGCACGCACCCAGGAACCCGGACCGGAACTCCGCCGCAGCGTCATAGCCCGGTGGACCGCGATCGTCCAGGCCCAGGGGCTGCGCATGTTCCGTTTCCTGGGTTCGAACTACCGGCTGCTCAGGGACATCAAGCCAGAATCCGGCCAACGCGGTGGAATGGCGGCGGCAGTGTCCGAGTTGTTCTCCATCGTCACCCCGCCCGGGGCCGGCGTGGAGGACCGGCTGCGCGTCCGTTTCGCGCTGCTGACCCTCAACATGCTTGGCCTGGCCGCCAGGGACATCGACGCCGACGAGGACGAGATCCTTGAGGCGGCGGCACGGATCTCTGCCGGCCTGCTCCCTCCCGGATTCTGAGAACGCAACAATTTCACTCCCCCTCACCGTCCTGCATGACTCCTTCCGTACATCCTGATGGGAACACCAAATGCCTGTGCCGATCCTGTCCACCCGCGACCTGACAAAGACCTACGGCCGCGGCCCCGACCGCTTTGACGCCCTCCGGGGTGTCTCCCTCGATATTGAGCGCGGCGACTCCGTGGCAATCGTGGGTAAAAGCGGGTCCGGCAAGTCCACACTGATGCACCTGCTGGCGCTCCTGGACACCCCCGGCAGCGGNGGACGGCACCGATGCCCGGAACCTCAGCGGCCGCAGGTTGAACGCCCTGCGCAACCAGATGTTCGGTTTCGTCTTCCAGCAGTTCTTCCTCAACCACGCCGCCAGCGTGCTGGACAACGTGGTGCTCCCGCTGAAGATCGCCGGCGTGGGTGCCCGGGAACGCCGGGCCCGCGGCATGGCTGTCCTGGAGCAGCTGGAGCTGGCCGACAAGGCCCGCAACAAAGCCGGGAACCTCTCCGGCGGCCAGAAGCAGCGCGTCGTCATCGCCAGGGCCCTTGCCAACAACCCGCGAGTTCTTTTCGCCGATGAACCAACCGGGAACCTGGACACCGCCACGGGCCGCGTCGTGGAGGACATCCTCTTCGACCTCAACCAAAACCACGGGATCACCCTGATCACGGTCACGCACGACCACGACCTTGCCGCCCGCTTCAACCGCCGCCTCTACATCCGTGACGGGCAGCTCATCACCACCGACGAGGAGCACGCGGCATGAACCCGCTGGAAACCCTGAAAACCGCCATCAGCAACAGCTTCCGCAGCAAACTGCGCACCACCCTGACCGTGCTGGCCATCTTCGTCGGAGCCTTCACCCTCACCATCACCAACGGGCTGGGTACGGGAATCTCCAACTACATTGACAGCCAGGTGGCAGCCGTCGGGGCAAGCAATGCCTTCACCGTGACCAGGGCAGACACCGGCTCCGGCCTGGGCTCCGGGCCCCAGAAATACGACCCCAACACCAGGGTGCTCGCTGCCGGGGGCCGCCCCGGATCCACCCAGGTGGCCCTCACCCAGGCCGACCTGGACAAAATCGGGGCTGTCCCCGGAATCACCGCCGTATCCCCGGTGACCCGGCTGAACACGGCCTACATCCAGTGGAACAACCAGGACAAGTACCAGCTGTCCGTGAGCGTGCTCGCAGGCGCCCAGCCACAGCTGGACGCCGGCCAGAACCTCGACGACGGGTCCCGGGCGCCGCAGATCATCCTGCCCTCAAGCTACGTGGCTGCCCTGGGGTTCAGTGATAGCGCGCAGGCAGTGGGCCAGGAGGTGACCATCGGCATCCCCGATGCCACCGGCACCATGCGGACCGTGACGGCCACAATCAACGGCATCGAACAAAACGCGCTGCTCAGCTCGGGCGGGGCGTTCATCAACAAGGCGCTTTCAACCGCCCTCGCACAGGCCCAGGCAACAGGGACGCCCGCCGCTTCAGCCCCGGTGTACACCACGGCCACCGCCACCTTCGCCCCCTCATCAGGGGCGCAGATTGCCGGGATGAAGAACCAGCTCTCCGCAGCCGGCTACTCGGCACAAACACTTGATGACCGGATCGGGACCGTGAAAACCGTCATCAACGGCATCATCGGCGTCCTGGACGCGTTCGCGGTCATCGCCCTGGTGGCCGCAGGGTTCGGCATCGTGAACACGCTGCTGATGTCCGTGCAGGAACGCACCCGCGAAATCGGCTTGATGAAGGCCATGGGCATGGGCAGCGGATCGGTGTTTGCCCTCTTCAGCACCGAAGCCGCGTTCATTGGCCTGCTCGGCAGCCTGATAGGGTCCGCCGCCGCAATAGCCCTGGGCACGGTAGTCAGCCATGCCCTGGCCCGCGGCCCCCTGAGCGATCTGGCCGGCCTGCAGATCCTGAGCTTCGCCCCGGGACCCGTTGCGCTGGTCATCGTCCTGGTCATGGCCATCGCCTTCATCGCGGGAACACTCCCGGCATGGCGGGCCGCCCGTCAAAACCCGATCGACTCCCTCCGCTACGAATAAGGCGGTCCGCTGGCGGCGGCCCCGGGAGGCACTGGCAGGACCCCGTCGTCGGGGGTACCGCCCGTGCCTCCTTTGCTGCCCGCCGGCGGCGTAGCGTGGAGGCCATGACCAACAGCGACGACGTGCGGAAGTTCCTGACCTCCCGCCGCGCCCGGCTCACGCCCGAGGACGCGGGGCTGCCCGCGTACGGTGGCAACCGGCGCGTGAAGGGCCTGCGCCGGGAGGAGGTGGCGATGCTCGCCGGGATGAGCATCGACTACTACATCCGGCTGGAGCGGGGGAACCTGTCCGGCGCGTCGGACAGCGTCCTGGAGGCGTTGGCGCGCGCCCTGCAGTTGGACGACGCCGAGACCGCGCACCTGTTCGACCTGGCCCGGGCGTCCACGGCTGCGCCGCGGGTGCGGCGGAAGCGGAGCCCGCAGACGGTGCGGCCCAGTGTGCAGCGGGTCATCGATGCGATTACGACGGCGCCCGCCTGGGTCCGCAACGACCGCGGCGATGTCCTGGCCTCCAATGAGCTGGGCCGGGCCCTGTACATGGAAATGATGGCCGACGCCGGCACCCCGCCCAACAGCGCACGGTTCACCTTCCTGAATCCGACGGCGCGGGAGTTCTTCCGCGACTGGGAGCGCGCCGCTGACGACATCGTTGCCGTGCTGCGTTCCACGGCCGGGAGGAACCCGTTCGACAAGGATCTTTCAGAGCTGATCGGGGAGCTCTCAACGCGCAGCGGGGAGTTCCGCGTCCGCTGGGCCCGGCACGACGTGAAGTACCACCGCACCGGGCGCAAGCGGCTGCACCATTCGATCGTGGGGGACCTGGACCTCACCTATGAGGCCATGGAGCTGCCCGCGGATCCGGGACTTCGGATCAACATCTACACCGCCGAGCCGGGGACGCCGTCGGAGGACGCGCTGAAGATGCTGGCCAGCTGGGCGGCCACGCAAACCTCCGTGGCGGGGGTTACGGTCCCGGAGAGCAGCTGAGCCGACTGCTCTTCAGTTCCTGCCGGCGAGCTGCTTGAGCTGCCGGTCGTGGATGTCGGGGCTTGGCCCACCGCGGGGGTCATCGAACGCGCCGCCGTCGCGAAGCGTCCGGAGGTAGGCGCGGTCGAGCTCGATGCGGGCGGCCACCTGGTCGCTGCGGGCGACGGAACCGTGGCCCGGGACGAGGATGTCGATATTTCCGGCTTCCGCCTCGAGGAGCTCCAGGGCGTCGAGGTAGTCCTGAACCGGATCACTGCTGCTGCCCAGGTCCAGGATCGGGATCAGGATGTCCGAGAGCATGTCCCCGGCCACCAGGACCCGTGCTTCCTCGATGACCAGCGCTGTATGGCCGGGGGCATGCGCGTTGTGCTCAATAAGGCGGACGGCTGGACCGTCCCACGGAACGTGCGTGCTGTCAGGTGGAAGGGCGGTGAGCTGCCCCAGGAGGTCAAGGGGCACCTGGCCGCTCAGGTCAGGCGGTATCACGGAGGCAAGCCGATCCTTCGCACCCGGGGCGAACAGCCGTTCCCCGGCCGTGGTTGCGCAACGGTTTCCGGCGTAGCGGGGGGCTTCGCCCAGCCCTGGATGCCAGAGCATGTGGTCCCAGTGGGGATGGGTGGAAAACCCGGCAACGACTGGCTGGCCCAGTTCGCGAAGGTCGGCGGCGAGGCAGGCAATCTCATCGGTGGTTATGCCGGCATCGATCACCAGCGCACCGGTGCTGCCCTGGACCACCAGGGCGTTGCTCTGCATGAACGAACTTTGATGCACATGGACGCGCTCCGCTATCTGCTGCAGCATAGGGCTCCTTCAGTTGTAGTGACCAACACCTGCTGGTGACGCTAATGCCTGCTTGCCCGCGCGGGAAGCCTCCGCGTTGACTCGTAAATAACCTCCGCGAAGGGGGATACGTTGCCTCATTAATAATCCTCCGCTTGGGTTGGCGGTTGCCGGGGTGGGCGGATGGAGGCTAGGCCGGGTGGATGGGATTGACGATGGCTGAGCGCAAGGCCGTGACGAAGCAGCTGGCCAGGTCCTATCGGGCCGGGGACAGGGTCCGGAAGGGAAGAATCCTGGACGAGGTCGTGGAGTTGACCGGCTGGCACCGGGATCATGCCCGGGCGGTGCTTCGGCATGCTTTGGACCCTCCGCGGCCCAGGCCGGTCAGGCCCGGCCGGGCACCGGTATACGGGGCGGATCTGCAGCCTGCTCTGGTGTTCTGCTGGGCGGTGCTGCGCGCTCCTGCCGGAAGGCTGCTGGCGGCGGTGATGCCAGAACTCGTCCCGATGCTGCGCGACGAGAAGGCCCTGGACATCACGGACGCCCAGGCGCAGCTGCTCGGGCGGATGAGCGCAGCCACGATCGACAGGCGCCTGGCCGGGGAACGGGCCAAGCTGCTGCCGCGGGGCCGGTCCCACACCAAACCCGGATCGCTGCTCAAGTCCCAGATTCCGATCCGCACGTGGGCTCAGTGGGATGACGCCGTGCCCGGCTTTGTGGAGATCGATCTGGTCGGCCATGAGGGCTCGAACAGTTCCGGACAGTACTGCTTCACGCTCACCGTCACGGACATCGCCACTGGATGGACGGTGAACAGGTCCGTGCCCAACAAGGCCCAGAGGCATGTCTTCGCTGCCCTCCAGCAAGCCATCTCTGCCTTCCCGTTCCCGGTGATCGGCATCGATTCGGACAACGGAGGAGAGTTCATCAACAACGATCTTTTCGACTTCTGCCAGGAACAACGGATCACTTTCACCCGCTCACGTCCGTATAACAAGAACGACGGGGCCCACGTCGAGCAGAAAAACTGGTCGAGGGTCCGTGAGCTGGTGGGCTACCTGCGCTACGACACCGCCGCGGAACTTGCGCTGCTGAACCAAATCTGGGAGCTGGACCGTACCTTCACCAACTACCTGCTTCCCCAGCAGAAGCTCGTATCCAAGACCCGCCACGGGGCCACGGTGACAAAGATCCATGACGCGCCGGCGACCCCCCACCGCCGCGCGGCCGCCGATCCTCACACCGAAAGGAAGGCGGCAACCCGCATGAACGCCGAGTACCGGAAAGTCAGACCCGCGGCCCTGTCCCGGCAGATCCTGGCCCTCACCGGGCAACTCGGAACCCTCGCCACCGCCAAGCAGCCAGCGCCCATCAAACCGCCAGTCAACGAGGACTGGAACCGCCGACCCAACCGGAGGTTTTCCAATGAGGCAACGTATGCCCCTTCGCGGAGGTATTGACATGAGGCAACAGG